>JBBSPP010000244.1:0-5215 GCA_038258625.1 Chitinophagales bacterium | reverse complement strand
ATTATAAATGGCGAAAAACAAACGGGTGTAACCACTTTTCAGCTAAAACATGAAATTGATACGGGCGATATTTTATTAAAAAAAGAATTAGAAATTACACAAAGCGATACTGTGGGAGCGGTGCATGATAAGCTCGCTATTTTGGGCGGTGAGTTAATAGTCCAAACGCTTGAACAACTTTGTGCTGGAAAATTGGCAGCACAGCCGCAACAGTTTTCAGCCGATAATAAAAAAGCACCTAAAATTTTTAAAGAAGATTGCGAAATAGACTGGAATAAAACGGGCAAAGAGATTTATGATTTTGTGCGTGGCTTAAGCCCCTACCCTGCCGCGTACACATCTTTTGATGATAAAAAAGTGAAAGTATATACTGCCGCATTTATGGAAGCAGACAAAAAACAACAAAACGGAAGTATAATAAGCGACAACAAAACCTACATTAAAATAGCCTGCGCTGATGGTTGGATCAATTTATTAGAAATTCAAATGGAAGGGAAGAAACGGATGGTGGTTGAGGATTTTTTGAGGGGGAATAAAATTTAAAAAATGGAAAAATTCTCAAACCCCGAAAGAATAAAATTTATTTTTACCGAAGAAGATTATAGACTTTTTAGTCTATACGTTTATTGGAAAAGTCCTGATAAAAAATGGGCAAGATTTTATGCGCATTTGAAACCACTTTGGATAATCGCACTGTTCGTTTACTTTCTTTATATTATAAAAGGCTCAATCGGAATTGTTGAATATATTATACTGGCTATAGGCATTATAACCTCTGCCACTACTTCCCTACAAGTAAAAAATAACATTAAAAGGAACACAGCTAAATTATTTAAAACTGGCAACAAGAGCTTCGGTGGTGTAAAGGAAATGAGTTTTACCGAGTCGCACTTATTCGTAAAAGACAACCTTTCTAAAAGTGAAATCAATTGGAAAAGTTTTATTCGACTAGTTGAAACGGAGAAGCATTTTTTGATATTTGAGACAGATTTAATGGCTTACTTCATCCCCAAGCGGGTTTACAAATCGCCCACCGAAATTTCTACTATACGCAATTTCCTCAAAAGCAAAATTTCGCAAATAATTTGAGGAAATAATATTCGTAAAGTTTTTTTATATTTACTACACTAAATATTAAATTTTGACTGACACATTATTATACCCTCAAAGTCCAATAAATTTACCAAAAGGATTTACCTCTCTCACGAGCAACTATATGTTGAAGGCATCCCTCGCCGTGCTTTCTATCATATTATTTTTTGCTTTGTACGTTGCGCTGGTTATGGGTTTGGCATACCTATTTTATTATGCCATAGTTTATGATATGGGTTCAATAAACAAACTTACCATCATTGCTAAGTTGGGCGCCATTGCTGGCGCGGGTATGTTATTTATTTTTACGCTTAAATTTATTTTTAAACTTAAAAACCACCTCCCCGAAAATAGAATCCAACTAAACAAAGAGCAGCAGACAGACTTATGGAATTTCATAAATAAAATCTGCGAAGAAACCGGGGCGCCCCGTCCGCGTAATATTTATATAGATCCCGATGTAAACGCTTACGTAAATTATGCCAACACTTGGCTGAGTTTATTTTTACCTGTAAAAAAAGATTTGACACTCGGATTGGGACTAGTTAGTTGTTTAAATATGTCAGAGTTCAAAGCCGTTGTCAGCCATGAGTTCGGACACTTTGCACAACGTAGTATGAAGATTGGTAGTTTTATTAATTCAGCCAATACGATTATTCATGATATGATTTTTTCGCGTGATAAATGGGACAACACGTTGGATACTTGGCGCAGCGCCGATCTCAGATTATCCGTTGCAGCTTGGGTAATTACACCTATCATTTGGCTGATACGCCGAATGCTCATGCTCTTTTATCAGTTCCTCAATATTATGCACTCTTCGCTATCTCGTGAAATGGAATTTAATGCCGATAAAGTAGCCGTTAGCACATCCGGTAGCGAGGCAATTGTATCATCACTTTGGCGATTGGATAGTGGTTCGGAAAGTTGGAATGCGACTCTAAATCATGCCTACCTAGCTAGTCAAAAAAATATTCATGTCAAAAATTTGTACACCCATAATCAATTATCACTTGAGCGCAAAACACCCGAAATAAATTCGTTAGTACAAAAATTGGGCGTGGACCAACGCGGTGGCAAACTCTATTTTAGCGGTTCAGAACTATCAAAAGTAAATATGTACGCCAGCCATCCGCCCAATGATTTACGCGAGGGAAATGCCAAAACTCCTTTTGTAGATTGTGCAACGGATACCCGTTCGCCCTGGCTTCTTTTTAATAATAAAGAAAAACTACAAGAGGAAATGACAACCCTTTTGTATAATCAATATTTGAGCAAAGAGCCTCAAAGCTTTATACCCGAAACACAGTTTGAAGCATTTATTGCCGAAGAAAGCAAGGGCATCGATTTGCTAAAAGAATATCATAATGCCTTCGAGCATCGCTTTATGGAAATTGCTGATAAAGAAGATTTGCAAGCAGCCTATACGAAACCCCTTACTAATGTTAGACTTACAGAAATTAAAGAAGAATTAAAAAAACTAATGGCGCCCGTGGCACAGTTAGAATCGCACATGCAAAATATGTCAGCCATTGCGCAGGGTACATCCAAACTAACCGAATATGATTACAACGGAACAACCTTTAAAAAGAAACAACTTGAAGAAGGTTACAATCAAATTTTCATAGAAAGAGAAAAATTGTTACAAGAAAGTTTTAAAGATTGGGATAGAGAATTTTTAAAATTTCATACGAGCTTGGCAAAACAAACTGGTGAAGAAAAAATACTTCTAAATCATTACGAACAGCATCGAGCAATTACAACTCTATACAAAGCGATAGCGAATGCAAAATCAATAATTTATACAGAGGTAGGCAAATTACAAGAGCGTGGCAATATCGAACAAGGAGAGTTAAACGCTCTGTGCACACAAATTATCCGTCATATAAATACGCTGAATGATGAGTTAGCCAATCTTGATAAAATTGAATTTGTACAAATGCCCAACATTGATACACTGCAAGAACTGAAAGAAGCGGTTATCGAAAATGGTAAGTTCAAAGCAGAGTCGGGAGCGCTATTTGAGAATGGCGGATTTGATAGAAATATGAACTCAATTGAAAATGCTTTAATTCATTGTCAGCGTATAGAGCAAAAAAGTATTGGTACAATATTATCATTCCATCACAAATTGCAGGAACAATTAAATTAATTGTATCCTACAAATCCAACAAAACCTGATTCACGGGCTTTGCCGCAATCATTTTGGTAGGGTCTTCAAGCAGTTCTTTTACTCTCACCAAAAATCCAACACTCTCCCGGCCGTCAATAATGCGGTGATCATAGCTTAGCGCTAGGTACATCATTGGGCGAATGACCACCTCGCCATTAATTGCCATGGGGCGATCTTCAATTTTATGCATTCCCAAAATTGCCGATTGCGGCAAATTCAAAATTGGCGTGCTAAGTAGCGAGCCAAAAACCCCACCATTCGTAATCGTGAACGTACCACCTTGCATTTCTTCCAACTCTAATTTATTATCACGCGCTTTTGTGGCTAGGCGTTTTACTTCTTTTTCTATGCCGTCCATAGTTAGGCTTTCGGCATTTCTTATAATAGGCACCACCAACCCTTTGGGCGCAGAAACCGCAATCGAAATATCAACATAATCATGATAAATAATTTCCTCGCCATCAATGTAGGCATTTACACTTGGCCACTCTTGCAAAGCAATTGCAACCGCGCGCGTAAAGAAACTCATGAAACCCAAACCTACGCCATGCTTTTCGGCAAACTCAACTTTGTACTGCTTGCGCATATCCATAATGGCGCCCATATCAACTTCATTAAATGTAGTGAGCATGGCCGTAGTATTTTTTGCCTCTACTAATCGGCGGCTAATGGTGCGGCGCAGCTTGCTCATTTTTTCGCGGCTTTCTTCACGCGTAAATGCTTTTTTGCTACTATCAATTGGCCCTGCTAAATATTCTAGTACATCACTTTTTGTAATGCGTCCTTCTGGCCCAGTGCCCGTAATTTTATCACTGTCAACCTTATTTTCCGAAATTATTTGTGCGGCAACAGGCGTTGCTTTTACATGAGAAGGTGGTTTTTTAAATTCTATTTCGCCCGGTTTTACCTCCTCATGAGCTGCTTTGTCATCTGATTTTTTTTCTTTGGCATGATCGGTCGAATCTTTTTTTTCTTCTGCGCCATTCGTAGCATCTTGTTTTTTATCAGCAGCGGTAGTGTCAGAACTTTTATCTTCTTTTTCTTCAGCACCTTCGGGTGCTGTGGCGCTCTCGTCTATCTTACAAACCACATCGCCAATATTCAAATCATCCCCCTCGTTCGCTACAAAAGTTACCGTACCAGCTTGCTCGGCATTAAGCTCGAAGGTTGCTTTTTCGCTTTCCAATTCGCAAATTATTTGGTCTCGTTTCACATAATCGCCATCGGCAATTTTCCATTCAGCCAAGGTTACTTCGCTAATGCTTTCTCCTACCGTTGGTACTTTTATCTCTATCATTTGTCTAAAAAAAATGTAAGCGCGAATTTACGATGTAATTAAATCTATGTACATAATTTGATAGCAATAAAAAGCAAAACCTATTACAACAGAATAAAATACGGCTTGAAAAAATCATAAAGTCAAATCCGAAACCTAGAAAAAAATAAGAAACTAAAAATTAAACCTCTATTTTCAACGCTTGTTTATAAAGTGCCTCACCTTCGTCACTTAGTTTGCTAGTGTCCACATCTTCTACTTGTGGCAAAATATCTAGCATGGCTTGCACACGCCCTTCAATAGGCAAAAATTTATTTATCACCGCTACATTATGTTCTTTTATAAGGCAGTAACCCGATTGGAAATTACCTTTTTCAAATCGCACACGAAAACCAATTTCCTCGAACAATGAACGCAGTTTTTCTAAGTTATTTTTTGTTAGTTTTATACTCATCCTTTTTTTTATAAAAAATAAACACACATTCTGATGCTCCTAAAGAGTATCCTATATTTACACCCTAATGCAGAAAACTAAAGTAAACCCATTTTTGATTGCAGGCCTTTTTGCTATGCTCATTTTATGCACAAATACTGCAAACGCGCAGTATTATAGTAACGAACCTACTTTTTTTGGTGGCTTTATTGTAGGTGCAAATTTTGCCCAAGTAGATGGT
>JBBSPP010000243.1:0-5222 GCA_038258625.1 Chitinophagales bacterium | reverse complement strand
TAAGTTTGTAATAGCAGGCGACACAGAAATTACTTATTGGATGGATAGAAAATTTTGGGGACAAGGAATTGCCACAAAAACATTACAGGAATTTCTTACAATTGAAACAAGCAGACCAATTTTTGGACGGGTAGCATTAGATAATGTTGGTTCACAAAAAGTACTAGAAAAATGTGGCTTTGTAAAAGTTGGCACAGACAAAGGTTTTGCCAATGCACGACAAGCAGAAATTGAAGAATTTATTTACAAACTTACAGCCGATGTCTAGGACTGCTAGCGAGGGGAGAAGGTGCATGCTTTAGTACGAAAATAGTAAACTTAGGCAAGTAGAAAAAGTGCGGAAGGAAGGGTAATTATTTTTTGATAAAACTTTTAATGAACCCTCTTTTCAACATTTTGTAGGCAGAATTTTTATCGCAACCGCCAAACAAGACAGACGAATATTGATTCCTTAAATGCAAGGAAAACATTAATTAAGGTTCAAAATAAAACTATGTAAATCAAAAATTAAAATGTTGCCCACTTCATCATTATAAAGAAATAGGCTATTTTGGAAAAAAAATATTGTGCTACCTCAAGCTATCACTTAATTCCAACTCTTACTAACAGGTTTTTTTTCCATATCATAAACCATTTTGCTGAACTGAATATCAAACCATTCTGTAAACATTTTATAGGTTCGTTTGTTGGGCCAAGTACTTTCTTCGTCTGTCCAATTTTCAAGTTCCATATCAAAATAGCAATCAAAGTTGGTTTCTAGCCAAGCATTCAATTCCAACAAAGATTCCTCAATAAGATAAACGTTGGGTGCAGCAAGTTCATTCTCATCGTCTTCATGATCGTCTTCATTCAACTCAAAGTCTGACGGTGTACTTTTTGTCCAGTCAAGAAATTTTTCTGTGGGTTTTAAGATGAGTGCAAAGCGATCGATATAGTTTTCTTCAAAATCTTCCTCGGTAAAATCAGGTGCCAAATCTTCTTCCTCATCATTATTTTCTTCCATACTAGCAATGTAATCTTCGGGTGTAAGCATGGTCAAAGTTAGGCCTGCCATGCCTTGTTCGTCTTCTTCATCGTGTTCTACTTCGGTTATAAAGTTTTGATAAGTGCCAAAATTTTTGAGCTTGTACTCCATCATTTCTTTAATCAGTTCTGGATAATCTGTTTCTTCAATGGTATCGGCAATGTTCACATCCACATCATTTTGATCCATCATGGATTGCATGTTGGCTAGGTTCCAAGCTGCTATAGACGTATCAAAAATGGTGTCCATATATTCATCTTCGGGAAATTTATCTTTGAAAGGTTGTAAAAATTCGAGGAGCAACTCGGAGTAATTTTCCTCAGTATTTCCAGATTTTGTTTTCTTAACGCTCAAGTGCGATGATTTTTTGTTAGACATAATTTTTATATTTTTTACTGCAGACGAATTTATAGAATAGCTCGGCAATGAGCAACGTTTTAATTTTAATTTTTACACAAGTTTGTTTTTTTATTCTATTTCTCCCCGATATTTTATTTGCAGGGCATTCAAAAAATTACG
This sequence comes from Chitinophagales bacterium, assembly GCA_038258625.1. Lineage (GTDB taxonomy): Bacteria > Bacteroidota > Bacteroidia > Chitinophagales > Chitinophagaceae > JAGNRR01. The sequence goes on along the minus strand of JBBSPP010000243.1, from coordinate 3,679 downwards.
CAGATACTGATCCATACATTGTTGGTACGATTTATGATCGGGGCTGCGAAAAAAAGAACTCAACTCGTGCTTACTTATTTTTTTTTCAATGGATGCTAGTAAATCTAATATATCATCCGTTTTTAAATCAAGTGCAATTCGTAGTTTTCGCAGTATCATATTATTGCTCAGGTCATCTTCGGGTTGTGGTTGTGGACCTTCTCTTTTTCCGCGTTTTTCAATAATTAAACCGTTGAGGAAAATAGATAAATCTCGATCCGTAATTTCTACTAAGCTTGGGTCATCGTCTTTTGTTAGCCAAGATGTCATCGTGGCTTTTACAATTTCTTCATTTGCCATTTTGTAAATTTCTGTCATTTTTGCATCGTTGTAATCGAACAGATAACGGAGGCGTCTTAGTATGTCGTTGTTAGTCATAGTTAGTTTGTAAATTTAGTGAAGAACGCTAATATTTGACCCGTGAATCATTCTTGTTTTAGCATTCACCATTTTGTGTATCACAACTTTCACCCAGTATGCTTTCAACTTTGGTTTCCGAAATTTTAGCAAAAGCATCCAACAATATTTCTGCAGGTTGGGCACCGCTAATTCCGTACTGATCATTAATTATAAAATAGGGTACACCAGTTACGCCCCGGTTTTGATAATGCGCTATTTCTTGTTGTACCGTTTTGGCAATCGATTGGTCAGAAATAATTTGCTTTGTTTTTTCAGTGTCCCAATCAAATTCGGTCATGATAGATGCCAACACGTTGGTATTATTTAATTGCAAATTCTCATCAAAATACGCTTTGAAAAAACGCTCTTTTAATTCAGCTTTAAAACCTTCTTGGCCGGCAACGTGCAGCAACTGATGCATGGGCAGCGTATTTACAGCCAACCATTCATTGCCAAAATTAAAGGTGATGCCTTCGCCTTTGCCAGCAGCATTTATTCGCGCCATGGCAGGTGTAAGATCGGCAGTGCCAAATTTTTTTTTGAGGTATTGGGTACGATTAATTCCCTCGGCCGGTATTGTTGGGTCTAGCTGAAAAGGATGGTAGGTAACTTCTATCGGCGCGCCAGTCCATTTTTCTATGGCTGTTTCTAAGCGGTGTTTTCCTACGTAGCACCATGGGCAGGCAATATCGCTAACCACGTCTATTTTTATTGATTCGTTTTTCATTATTCGTTTTGTTTTTTGTAGTACTCTTTTTTATGAAATTTTTGAGCAATGTAATTGACGCCTGCTGATTGATAATCTTACCGCCCAAACTTTTAGAAGATAGTTAAAGAGAGAATATGCATTCCAACATTTGGCACCGCGCGCCAAGGATTTACGCGAAATTATCAATGTTTATTTTACCATTAGTTTTTTTTCATCAAAATGCAACCATCGCAAAAAAATGTAAACAATAGGAGGTCGTAACACTAAAATCTCTTTTTTTTGCTAAAAAATATTCCATAAGATAAATTGTTATCTCTGGGTTTTCACTACATGCAGCTAGACCATCAAAGTAAAATAGATTTAGAATTTGATACCGTTTGTGAATTGTTGGCGGGCTTTTGTAAATCCACCAAAGCCAAAGAGCTGGCCACCAACCTCAAATTTTTTGCAGATATTGATGTACTCAAAAGTGAATTTGACCTGCTTCAAGAAATTCAAAACATTCATCTGAGTGATCACTTGCACCTACCACATCCCAGCTCCGAAGATATCGATGGCGCCCTTAAATTATTGCGTGTAGAAAATGGCGTGCTGATTTTGGACGAGCTTGTAAAAATATATACGCTCTGTTTGGGTACTAAAGAACTGATTAAATTTTCGACTGAAAATAAGTCAGTAGCGCCGCTTATTTATGAAGCCTGTGCGCATATTGATCGTATTGACGATGTGCTAAAATTGATCCGAAATGTATTGGATGAAAAATCGCTAGGTATCAAAGACGATGCGTCAAGAGCATTATTTGAAATACGAAGCCAGTTTCAATCAAACAAAAAAGAAATTAATAAGAACTTTGAAAAAGTATTGAAGCATTATCGCGGGGAAGGTTTTTTGGCAGATACGGAAGAAACTTATTTGGAAAATAAACGATTGCTATCCGTTACCTCGGCCTATAAAAAAAGAGTGAAAGGGCGCGTGGTTGGCATTAGTTCAAAAGGAATCGTTACGTATATAGAGCCTGCCATAAATATCGAACTGAATGCACAGCAAGAACAATTGCGGATTGAAGAACACCACGAGTTATACTTAATTTTTGAAAAAATAACACTAGCACTTCGTTCGCAACGTAATAATCTAAAGGCCTTTCAACGGCTATTGGTGCGCTTTGATGTGTATAATGCCAAGGTGCGATTTGCCGATATTTACAATGGCACGAAACCAAAAATTAATACGCACCGAAAAATGTATTGGGAAAATGCTATTCACCCATTACTAAAAATTAAAAATAATGAACTGGGTCTAGACACTATTGGGCAAAAAATAGAGCTAGATAATGACACACGATTTTTAGTAATTTCGGGGCCCAATGCTGGCGGAAAATCGATTACGCTCAAAACGGTGGGCTTGGTACAAATGATGTTTCAGGCAGGGCTTTTTTTGCCGTTCCATCCAAATAGTCAGTGCTGCTGGTTCGATAATATTTACTCAGATATTGGCGATAATCAATCCATTGAAAATCAATTGAGCACGTATAGCTACAGAATAAATCGGATGAAATTTTTTCTTGAAGTAGCCAATGAAAATACGTTGCTACTGTTAGATGAATTTGGTAGCGGCTCTGACCCTGAATTGGGTGGCGCGCTAGCCGAGGTTTTTTATGAAGAACTTTCTAGTAGAAAAACATTTGCTGTTATTACAACGCATTATACCAACATCAAAATACTTACGGCCACACTGCCTCATGCAGTGAATGCTTGTATGCTGTTTGATACCAAAAACTTAAAACCATTGTATGAATTGTCCGTAGGGCAGCCAGGCTCTTCGTTTACATTTGAAGTGGCGCAGTATAATGGAATTTCTACCCAGCTGTTGGATAAGGCAAAAATAAAAGTCTCAGAAAGTAAAATAAAAATTGACGAATTAACGGTAGCACTGCAAATAGAAAAATCGAAATATAAAAAAATTAATGCTGAGCAGTTTCAATCGAATGCTACGGCAAAGCAACTGATCAATGAGTATGACAAAAAATTAGTAAGCTTGTCCAAAAAACAAGTAACACAAATTCAATTTTTTGAACAGCAGAATAAGTTTGTGAATATGGGGCGTAAAATTTATGAACTGCTAAAGCAACACCAAAAAACGAAACCACTAAATGATGCGGTGAATAAAGTAGTGGGTATCGAAAAATCAAAATTGCAAGAGATTGAAAATCCCGAAGTGTTTAATCAAAAATTAAAAGCACCTACATTGCCCGATAACAAACTAGAAGTAGCCGCACTAGAAAAAGTAGAAAAGGAAATTGCTAAGGATGAAAAAAAAGCCGAACAAAAATTAATAAAAGTAGGAGATAGGGTTAGACTGAAAAACCAAACCCAACCGGGCGAAGTAATATCCATTAAAGGAAAAAAGGCTAGTGTGAATATTGGGTTTATTACTTTTCATACTACGCTTAGTGAGTTGGAGCTTTTTAAATAAGTAGGCTAACCAACAAATTAAATCTAGCACTCGAGTCATGCTGAATTTATTTCAGCATCC
>JBBSPP010000242.1:0-5234 GCA_038258625.1 Chitinophagales bacterium | reverse complement strand
GCGGAAAATAAAAAACAAAAACTACAAGCTTTTGAAGAATTGCTACAAGCACAAGTAAATGCAAGCGCTATACATTATTCCTCGGATGAGGTAAGCGGTATAAATTTTGTAGTAAAAGACATTCAAGGAACAATTACCGCCGATGTAGAAATTGATACGGCTGCACAGTTGGAGCAATTACAAAAAGATCTTGAGCAAGCCAACGGTTTTTTAAACTCGGTAATGAAAAAACTGGGCAACGAACGTTTTGTACAAAACGCCAAGCCCGAAATTGTAGAAGTAGAACGCAAAAAACAAGCCGACGCCGAAGAGAAAATTAAATTGTTGGAGGAGAGCATTTCAAGTTTGGGCTAGATTTTATACAAAAAAAAGTCCAAAGTCTATAAGCATTTTGCCAATAGACTTTGGACGTTTACGCCGCATATTTGTTGTGTTGCCTTACTTCAGTAACTCAATTTTCCTTGTCAACGATTTTACACCATCGTCAATTTTTAGGTTGTAAATACCTGCCGCATATTTAGATAAATTCAATTTAAACGTATCCTGATTTTGAATAAACTGGCTATATATAAGTTTGCCAGTAATGTCTGTTACAAAAACTTTTAGACCATAATCATTCTGCATACCGTTGTACTGCACGGTAAATTCTCCGCTACTAGGGTTGGGCGAAACTTGCAACCAATCCGTAGGAATTTTCATGGTAAACGCATCAGCATTTTTGTTGTTCCATTGATTCCATGAGCCGTTTTCTTTTTTAGCCACAGGGTTTTCATCGGGTGTGGTGCAAATGTTGCCAGCCGTAAATTTACTTTCATCGGCAAGAGCAAATTGTGCATCTGTAATGTTTGCCAAAGTAGCATTCGTTGATTTTAGAGTGCCCTCAAATTCGTATTCTTTTATATCTTTTACATTCTCCATTTTCAAGTTATAATTTGTCAAATTACAAGCTGATTTTCCATCTGCCGTAAATGGTAAAAAGTAAACATCAGACGGTTGATTATTTTCGTAGCCAATACCGCTGAGCATGAAACTATTATTTTCCAATTCGGCAATATTGCTAATGAAGAAATTGGTGAACAAACTTTCGCTACTCTTCGCTTTTTGCACTTTCAAATTATTGTCAAGCAAAATAAAACCTGGCGAATAATCGTTTAACGTATTAGAGAAAATACCACCAACAACGTACTGATCCTTTTGCTTAAACAAGCCCGAAAATAAAATGGGCGTGCCCGTAATATTTTTCTCGCTAATGGTTTTCAGATTTTTATCAGTTTGCAATAACATGCCATCGCCAAAATAATTGGCCGATTGTAGCAGGAATAAATAGCCTTTTTCATTTTCAACTACCGCGTTTGATAACGAATAATCGGCGTAGCGGTTCACCGCTGTTTGGTTCAACACTTCGCCGTCCACAGATATTTTTATAGCATAAAAATTAATATTGCCATTTGTTTTTTGGCGGTCGCCTTCTAAGTTAGTTTTTGTTACGCGTTCAAATTTATGGTCCACAATTTTATCAGAAATTATCATTGATAGTTTACCCGAGATAGGATCTTCGACATAAGAAGTGTCTTTTACTGTCAACTTTGTAATATTTTTTCGCTGTATTAAATTCATTTCTTTTTCGCCTGTTTCCTTATTCAACTTCAGTTCTGCAACGTAGGTTGCATTCTTCCGTGCGTTCAGTTTATCTACAAGCATCTGCATTTTCTCATCAGCACTAAGTTGTTTTTTCTTAGTAATAATAATCTCTAGTTCGCCGGTAAATGGGTCTTCCACGTACGCCGTGTCGTTCACTATTGTGGTTACTTTATTACTATTTGCTGAAGTGTTAGTAAACGATATTTCTTCAAAAGTGCTTGATGCTCTGGACGTAAGCTGCTCTCTGTTCTGCGCTTCCACACTCGTCATTGTTCCTGTAAGTATTAGATTATTATTTTTATCCAAAAGCATTTGCTTGGTGCGCAATTCCACATCGCCCATTGCAATTTCTTTTTGCCAAAGTTGGTTGGCATTTTTATCTAATTTTATTATCAACGCTTGGTCGTTATACGGACTAGCATTTAGTATATGTCTTTTAGCACCGTACAAATAAATAGATTGGTCGGCAGTTACTAATAGGTCGCTCAATTCAATATTTGCTGTGCCAGCAAATCTTTTTGACCAACTAATCGCTCCTTCGGGATGCAGGCAAAAAAGGATTGAGCTTTGTACATCTTTCGACACATCTTGCGCCAACACCAGCACATTTCCATTTGCCATTGGCTGCAACCGAAATGGCGAAACCAACGCCTGATTATAAATAATTTTCGAGCCTACGACATTTAGTTGTTTATCAAATTTTATCAGCCAAAGTTTTTTGGTTGTCGCTTCATCGCCTTTGTGTCCGAGTGCCAGATAGCCGTTGCTGATGGGCTGCACATCATAAATTTCATCGAGACCTTTGTCATACAAAATTTTAGAAGATTTTAGGTTTTCTTGTGCCAAAGACACAATTGAAAATCCGCAAAAGAGCGTCATTAAAACTGCCGAAAGAACTTTTTTCATAACTAAAGTATTTTGTTTGACCACCAAGGTAAAAAAATATTTTAAAAAGTCCTAGAACTTTAACAGTTGGCGGTTATAAAATTTCAGATGCATACACTTGTGGATAGCTGTGGAAAGCCGTCAATAAAAACGCTCTTTTTAAAACCAAAAGCCTTTGTGCATCCAATACCTTTGCGCCCCTCAATGCCCGATATAATAAATTTATTGCCCGATACACTCGCCAACCAAATAGCCGCTGGCGAAGTGATACAACGACCCGCGAGCGCGGTAAAAGAGATGCTCGAAAATGCGATTGATGCCGACGCAACGAGCATTCATTTAATACTAAAAAATGCTGGCAAAGATTTAATACAAGTAATTGATAACGGCAAGGGCATGAGCGATACTGATGCGCGAATGTGTTTTGAGAGGCACGCAACGTCCAAAATTAATACGATTGATGATTTATTTTCGGTGCGGACAATGGGCTTTCGGGGCGAGGCATTGGCGTCGATAGCGGCGGTGGCGCGTGTAGAATTAAAATCGCGGCAGGCGAGTGAAGAAGCGGGCACTTCGATAATTATAGAAAACGGTCAAGTGCAATCGCAGGAAATTTGTCAGACGCCTGTTGGTACATCTTTGTCTGTCAAAAATCTTTTTTATAATGTACCCGCTCGGCGTAATTTTTTGAAAACGCACAGTACCGAAATGCGCCACATTGTAGATGAATTTACCCGCGTGGCAATGGCCTACCCCGAAGTTGGTTTCAGGCTAACGCACAACGAAAGTGATTTGTTTCACCTAGAAGAAAGTATCAATACAATCTCTCGCAAAAAATTGAAACAACGAATTTTGGCATTACTTGGCAATAGCTTAAAAGATAAATTGGTGGCGGTGCATGAAGAAACTGATTTTATAAATATCCAAGGTTTTTGCGGCACGCCCGATGCGGCTACCAAAACCCGTGGGCAACAATTTTTCTTTGTAAATAATCGCTACATCCGCAGCCCCTATCTCAATCATGCGGTGAAGGGGGCATTCAGCCAAATATTATCAAACGATTCGTTCCCCATGTTTGTTTTGTTTATTGATATTGACCCTGTGCGAGTGGATATAAATGTGCATCCTACCAAGCAGGAAATAAAATTTGAAGAAGATAAAATAATTTATGCGTTTGTAAATAGCGCCGTCAAACATGCGCTGAGCAAATACAGCGTAATCCCAAGCATTGATTTTAATGTTGACGCGAGCATCGAAAACTTGCAAGCGCTCAACCAACCTTTTACCGCGCAAAAACAAGTAGAAACAAGAGATGATTTTTTGTATCAATCGTTTACTCAAAAAGGGCAAGCGCATTTTTTGCATAAAAGTAATGACCGCCAAGATTGGAAAGAGCGCTACGCCATTCAGGATGAACTGACAGATTTATTGCCAGAAAAAGAGGAGGTTGCTTTTGTAGAAAAATCACCCAATTATTTTCAGCTGAACAATGTTTACATCGGATTGGCGCAAAGTGATAAAGTATATTTAATTCATCAGCAAAATGCACACGAGCGCATTTTGTACGAACGGTTTGAACGCGCGCGAGAAAATAGTATCAGCATACAAAAATGCTTGGTGCCACAAACCTGGGAACTAGGTGCGGCAGATGCAATTATCATAAACGAATTGCTGGAAGAATTATTATCGCTCGGTTTTGAACTCGAAGCTTTTGGCGGTAATACCTTTATAATACAAGGCGTACCAAGCGATATAAAAAGTGGCCAAGAAATAGATGTGCTGGAAGAATTAATAGACCATTACAAATTTGCCACCGCAAAAGGAAAACACAGCACGCGCGAACGATTGCTAAGAACTATGGCACGGCAACGCGCCATCCGCGCTGGAAAAAAATTGGCCAAGGAAGAAATGCACGAATTGGTACAACAACTTTTTGCTTGCCAATTTCCTACCGAAAATTTTGATGGCGAAAAAACAATGATTGTATTATCTTCAACTGAGATTGATGGATTGTTTCATAAAAAATAAAGATATTTTTTTAATTGTAATTCTTTTCTTTTTTTGCGGGTGCAAAAAAGAAAAATTGAATGTGTTGCAAACAGAAATTTCATCGCCAACAAGCTATCAACTTTCTCAAATAAAATTTATTACTCCGCTAATTGGTTTCGCCTGTGGCGGTCAGCAATTTGAAAAGTGTGAATTGCTAAGAACAATGGATGGAGGCGAATCTTGGCAAGTAATTGTACTGCCGCAGGGGCCAGATATTGGCCATACACAATTATACGCGCTAGATGCTTTGCCCAATGGCACATTGCATGTAGCCGGGGATGGTGGCGTTACTTTTTATAGTAATGATACGGCCCGTACCATGGTTTATCAGCAAGATCCGTATTACGGGCATTGGCGCGGTATTGCGTTTCGTACACCAAATGAGGCCGTACTTTGTGGCCGCGAAAACTTGGGAAAAGGATTTGTAATAGATATAAAAAGGACGGAAAATTGGAACTACAAATTCGCCACAAATTTTTATTCTTTTGGAATGTATCACATCATTTTTGTAGATAGTGTAAATGGTTTTATTGCTGGCTTGGGTGCCATTAGCAAAACGAATGATGGCGGTAAAACATGGAATTTTACCACAGCGAAAAACGATTTTTTTACTGCCACGCAGTGGTTTTCTGCTACCGATGGGGTAGCGGTTGCTTGGG
>JBBSPP010000241.1:0-5255 GCA_038258625.1 Chitinophagales bacterium | reverse complement strand
TTGGAATTGTTAAGAAAAGACTCGGCTGGCAACTACCAAGTAATAACAGTACCCAAGCAAATGTTCCAAATTTCAAAACTAAATGATTACGGTACTTCAATAGATGCGCCAGACACTTATTTGAATTTGGCCAGCCCAACCACAGCCGAGAATCTAAGATTAAATGTGCGCGTGGACAATACAAAATGCCATGCCGATATTCAAGACGCGGCCATTACCACGGGCGATGTTCTTACATACTCTGGCGTGTGTGGTTTTTTAAAATACTCCAATCTCAATCAACCTGTGCGTATTAGCTTTATAGCTTCTCACCTGCGAGATTTTGCACGCTTTAGTTTTACGGTTGTAAAAGGCAATGGTTCGCAAAACCCTGGTGCAAGCCAAAGCGGCTATGTGAATTCTAGCGTTGGATTGTATGCCTTAGGGAGTGGCGTGTTCAAACACGATTTTTTGGTATCGCAGTTAATTGGCACTTGTCCCCAAGCTGCTTTTGCCGAAAGTTTGTATGTAACATCCCTTGCAACCAATGGAAGTAGGCGTTTGCAGGAATATGATGCTTCTGATTTGAATGCTTTTGCACTGAGTAATAGTTAGGAGTTTTAACAGCTGAGTATAGCCTGAAAATAGTAGGATACCATATCCAAAATGCTTCATGCGCTGGTGCTGGATACACTATCTCCACAGACAATAGTGTAAAATCCACACCGACGTGTGTAACAATATAAACGGGAGGTATGCAGTGGCATTGCCATAACCTATGCCGTAAAAAGCATAAAAAAACCGATAAGGTCTTTGAGACAGTATCGGTTTTTAAGTATCAATTCGATAAAAAAAACGAACCCCGCTATTCAAAGAAATCTACATTCTCACCTCAGCAAAATCCTCTGGATATTGGTTGGTGTCTAGCTTTTCTTTTACCTCTTTGAATGCGGCAATTGTTTTTTCAATATCATCAAACGTATGCACGGCCGTAGGTATGAGGCGCAAAATAATTTGTCCGCGTGGAATAACTGGATAGGTAACCAACGAGCAAAAAATGTTATAATTCTCGCGCAAATCACGCGTAAGCTGTGTAGCTTGGTTAATCCCCCCGTGCATAAATACAGGGGTTACACAGCTATTGGTAGCGCCGATGTCAAGACCTGCATCTTTTAATCCGCTTTGTAGTTTATTTACATTCTCCCACAATTTTGCTTTATGCTCGGGCTGACTGCGCAGCATTTCTAGCCTTTTCAAATTACCAACTACCAGTGGCATGGGCAATGATTTTGCAAAAATTTGCGAACGCATATTATACATTAGGTAATTTACCACAGCAGTATCTCCAGCTACAAACGCGCCAATGCTCGCCATGCTTTTGGCAAAAGTGGAAAAATAAACATCAATTTCATCTTGGCATCCTTGCTCTTCGCCAGCACCAGCGCCAGTTTCGCCAAGGGTACCAAAGCCATGAGCATCATCTACCAATAACCTGAACTCATATTTCTTTTTCAGGTCAGCAATTTCTTTTAGTTTGCCTTGGTCACCCGCCATTCCGTACACGCCCTCGGTTATAACCAAAATACCGCCGCCAGTGTTGCCAATTTTTTCCTGCGCACGTTTTATTTGTTTTTCCAAATCATCAATATCATTATGCTTAAAAACATAGCGGTGCGCGGTACTCATGCGCAAACCATCAATTATGCAAGCATGGCACTCAGCATCATACACCGCTACATCGTGCCGGCTGAGCAAGCAATCAACGATAGATACCATGCCTTGGTAACCAAAGTTGAGCAAATACCCTTTTTCTTTGGATACGAAATCGGCCAATTCTTGCTCCAATTTTTTGTGCAAACTGGTGTCACCACTCATCATCCGCGCGCCCATTGGGTAAGCAAGGCCATGATTTCTGGCTGCATCTTCATCTGCTTTTCTTACCTCGGGGTGATTTCCCAAGCCTAGGTAATTATTGAGGCTCCACACTATTTTTTCTTTACCCTGAAACATCATGCGGTTTGAAAGTTCGCCCTCCAAAAGAGGAAAAACATAGTAACCGTGCGCTTGCTCTTGGTACCGACCCAGCGTACCCTTGTTTGTGAATTTATCAAATAAATCTGCCATAAATTTTTTTCTCGGTGGTTATAATTGTCCGAGGCGCGCCAAATTTACGACAATCAATACCCGATTATTAATTTAATAAACCCATTTTTGCTAACAAATTATAAATGCCAGGGATGAAAAAAATAGTGGGGATGCTTTTAGTTATGGGCTATGGGTGGGGTGCTGTATCAGCACAACAGGCTCAGCCCAAAGTGGTTATTGGCATTGTAGTGGACCAAATGCGAGCTGATTATCTCTCTACTTTTTCTGAAAATTATTCAAACGGTGGTTTCCAAAAACTAAAAAGTGAAGGCACTTGGTTCAAAAATTGTTACATAAATTATTTGCCATCATACACCGGCCCCGGCCATGCTAGTATTTACACAGGTAGTGTGCCAGCCATACATGGCATTGTGGGCAATGATTGGTATGATCGCAAAGGGGGTACTTCCGTTTATTGCGCCAATGATGGTAGTTGTGTGGCGGTTGGTGGCAGCCCCGTGGCGGGTTTTGTAAGTCCGCGCCGCATGAATGTAACCACAATTACTGATGAGCTGCGGTTGGCTACAAATAATCGTTCGCGCACCTTTGCCATGTCGTTAAAAGATAGAGGCGCAGCCTTACCCGGAGGTCATACAGCAACTGCGGCTTATTGGATGGATGATAGTTTGGGGCATTTTATGAGCAGTTCTTTTTATATGAAAAACTTACCATCTTGGGTAAACGATTTTAATATTGCGGAAAAGGTGCGGGACTATTTAGATAAAGGTTGGCAACCCATAAATAACATTCAAGACTATTTATACAACGAAAATACGCCGAGTATTTATGAAGGCCGTTTGGGCGATGATAAAGCAAATACATTTCCGTATGTTTTTAAAAATCAAAGCAATGCAATTATAAAACGCACACCCCATGGTAATAGTATATTGTTTGATTTTGCCAAAGCCACCATTGAAAATGAAGAAATTGGTAAAGGAGACTATCCTGATTTTTTAGCTATCAGTTTTTCCGCCACCGATTATATAGGTCATAATTTTGGCCCTAATAGTATGGAGGTAGAAGATACCTACCTGCGTTTTGATATAGAGCTAGCAAATTTTTTGCACTACTTAGATAAAAAATTTGGCAAAAATAATTACCTGCTTTTCCTAACTGCCGATCATGGCGCAGCGCATAATCCTTCTTACTTGGTTGATAAAAAAATACCCGCAGGTTATTTTTTTGGTAGCAAAGAAAAAGAAAAACTCAATAACGATTTGCTGAAAAAGTTTGGACAAGAAAACCTCTGTGATTTTATTGATAATGGGCAAGTATATTTGAATAAAGAAAAAGTGCAAACAGACACATTGCGAAAAAAACTTATAGAAGAAGTAGTAACCTATTTTGAAAGAAATGATGCCGTACAGTTTGTGGTAGATATAAAAAAGATAAGCCAGGCGAGTATGCCAAACATGCTGAAAGAGTTGGTTTTGAATAGCTACAACCCAGAACGTTCGGGCGATGTAGCGTTCATTTTAAAACCTGCTTATCTAGATGCGTACGCTACCACAGGCACTTCGCATGGTGTGTGGAATGCGTATGATACTAAAATCCCCTTGCTTTTTTATGGTAAAAATATTAGCGCGCAGCATATCAATGAAACTGTTTATATGACAGATATTGCGCCAACTATTGCCAATTTACTGGGCATTTCGCCACCCAATGGTTGTGTAGGGAAACCTATCTTGCCTAGAGATTAATTCATCAAACAATAAACTGAAAATAAAATGCCTGCCGAGTTTTTTTAACAGAGCAGGCAATTTTTGGGGAACACAATTTAGACTATACGCCCAAATAACTTTTTAATTGTCCGCAACGAGGCGTTGCGCGCAACTTCAATATTGCTTTATCTTTTATCTGCCGCACACGCTCACGGGTGAGGCTAAAACGTACGCCGATATCTTCTAAGCTAAGCGGATGATCCGTGCCAATGCCAAAAAATAATTGCAACACACTTTTTTGCCTGTCCGTTAAGGCACTTAAACTTCTATTCAATTCCGAACTTAAACTTTCGGTATGATTTAAAAGATTATCAGCCGCAGTAGCGTTAGGATTTTCTAAAATGTCTAGAAGTTTATTTTCTTCGCCACTACTAAATGGTGCATCCATACTTACGTGCCGCGCGGCTGATGAGATGGTGGCCTCTACTTCATCTCGGCTCACATTGAGCAGCATAGCGAGTTCGTCCGTGCTAGGAGCTCGGTTTAGTTGTTGCTCTAATTGTGCAATTCCTTTATTGATTCGATTGGTCAAACCAACTTTATTAAGCGGTAGGCGTACTATGCGGCTTTGCTCAGCAAGGGCTTGAAGTATGCTTTGGCGAATCCACCACACGGCGTAAGATATAAATTTGAATCCACGCGTTTCGTCAAAGCGCTTGGCTGCTTTTATGAGGCCCATGTTACCTTCATTGATTAAATCGCACAGCGATAAGCCCTGATTTTGATATTGTTTGGCCACCGATACTACAAATCGAAGATTGGCCTTCGTCATTTTATCGAGCGCTAATTGGTCACCCTGCTTTATCCTTTTTGCAAGTGACACCTCTTCTTCGGGGGTTATGAGGCTTACTTTGCCAATTTCTTGGAGGTATTTTTCTAGTGATTGGCTTTCTCGATTGGTAATTGATTTGGTAATTTTCAGTTGACGCATTGACATAGTTTTGATTGGGTTTTTAAATGATTTGAGAATAGAAATTAAATAGTGCAAAAATGGTTTGTCATGATTTTGTCGCTTAAATGTAAATGAAATATTAAAGACTCCCAAATTTTGTTTTCAAAATTCCCATATTCGGTATAAAAAAAAGACACGAAAATTTTGTTTTAAAAGTGATTGGCTTATTATTGTAAGCTATCAGATTATGGCAAAAAGAAAAGAATTTACCTTGGAGTTTCCTATGAATTGTAGCAAAAGTGTGCTGTTCAATTTATTGGCAACGAGCGATGGATTGAGCGAATGGTTTGCGGATAAAGTAGATGCGGTGGACAATGTATTTCACTTTTCATGGGACGGTGGTACACCCGATAGTGCCGAAATTTTGGATGAGGTAGAAAATGAATCCATAAAATATCAATGGGAATGGATGGAAGATAATGAGTATTTTGAATTTCAAATACAGAGCAGTTCCATTA
>JBBSPP010000240.1:0-5256 GCA_038258625.1 Chitinophagales bacterium | reverse complement strand
AGGACGATCATGGCGTGGCGGCGCTCCAATGCAAAACTTGTCATCAAAATGAAAACAATAAATACTCTGGTGTGCCAGGTGCGCCGCATTGGGGATTAGCACCTATCGAAATGGCTTGGCAAGGATTAAGCCGGGTAGAAATTGCGCGCAGTATGTTGAACAAAAAAAACAATGGCGGCAAAAGTTTGACGGAGATTGTAAAACATTTGACAGAGGATAGCCTCGTGCTGTGGGCCTTTGAGCCAGGACTGAATAACGAAGGAGTGCCACGAGAAAAACCACCAGTGTCAAAAGAAGAATATATAAAAGCAGTGAAAGCCTGGGCAGAAAATGGCGCCCTCATTCCCGAAGAATAGTATAAAATGAAAATTGATTTTAAAATAAACGAACAAGCAAAAACCGTAGAGGTCGATGGCGATGAACCCTTGTTATGGGTCATTCGCGATGTGTTGAATTTGCGCGGCACCAAGTTTGGTTGTGGCAAAGCTGCCTGCGGTGCCTGCACCATTCATGTTGATGGAGAGGCGGTGCGCTCTTGTTCTTTTGCGGTAAAAAAGGCAGCAGGAAAAAACATTACCACCATCGAAGGCCTATCAAAAAATGGTGCATTGAATCCTGTGCAGCAAGCTTGGGTGCAGGAAATTGTGCCACAATGCGGTTATTGCCAAACGGGCTTTATGATGGCCACGGCCGCCATGCTCAAAAAAATTCCCAACCCCACCGACCAAGATATTGATGATAATATTGCCAACATTTGCCGCTGTGGCACCTACTACAGAATGCGCAAAGCAATTCACTTAGCCGCCAAACTAAACAACAAATAATGGAGCGAGATAAAAAAGAAAGCAGATCAGTATCGCGGCGCACCTTTATCAAACGCGCCACCATCGGCACCAGCGTAATTTTAATTACAGGTTGGATAAGTTGCAGCCCTATTCGTAGATTCATCGCTGGCAAATTTGAAGAAGCCGAAGCCTCTTATAAAAATAAGTTTGAGCCACAATCATGGTTTGAAATTACCGCAAGTAATGAAGTACTCTTATTCTCTCCCAAAGTAGAAATGGGGCAAGGGGTGTTCACGGGTTTAGCTCAACTAGCCGCTGAAGAACTAGGCGTGGAGATGGATCAAATAAAAGTAAAAAATGCTTCCACGGATAAACATCCCACTGACCCGAGAGGCACGGGCAACAGCGATTCTATTGCGGGTTTATATACCCCATTGCGTCAGTTAGCGGCAAAGATGCGCATGATGCTAGTAGCCAATGCCGCCCTTATTTTAAATGTACCTATAGAAAAACTTACGGTAGAAAAAGGAATTATAAGTGGCGAGGGCAAAAGCATTTCGTTTGGCGATATTGTAGCAAAAGCCAAAGAGTGGCACATTCCAAAGGATGTAAAACTTAAAGAACGCAAAGATTTTAAAATTATTGGCAAAGCCATTCCCCGTGTGGACCTCTTGCCAAAAGTTATGGGCGCACCAATGTACGGTATGGATGTAAGCATGCCAGGTATGCTATATGGCGCAGTTGTGCGAGCGGATAAAATTGATGCCAAATTACAAAGTGCCGATACCAGCCTCGCTGAAAAAATGCCCGGCGTCATCAAGGTAGTTGTAGAATATGATTTTGTAGGCGTGGTAGCAAAGACTTACACCCAAGCCCACAATGCAAAAAATGCTATCAAAGCCAAGTGGAAAGTAAATAAAGTGTGGCAGCAACAAGAAATCCGCGACAAAGTAAAGGTCGGTCAGGGTAAAGCCTTTGTTATTCAAAAAGAAGGCAATGCAGAAAAAGTATTAAATAAAGAAAACACACTCACTACCGAGTATACCACTCCCATTGGCGCCCACGCGCAGATAGAACCCAATGGTGCTGTAGTGCATGTAACAAAAGATAAAACAATTATTAAAATGAGCACGCAGGTAGTAAAAATTACCTGCGAAGAAGTAGCAAAACGTTTGGGCATTAGTACAGACAAAGTCGTGTTGGAAGCTACCTTTTTGGGCGGCGGCTTCGGCAGAAGGTTGCATACGCCCAATGCTGTGCAAGCCGCTGTAATGTCACGAGCAGTGGGCAAACCAGTTCATGTTTTTTTCGATAGGCAGCAAGAGTTTCAGCATGATACTTTTCGCCCGCCCACGCATCATGTCCTAAAAGGTTCCTTAACCCCCGAGGGGATTATCAAAGCATTGGAGCATAATGTATCCAGTGGCGATGTTGCCTTTGGTTCGCCCATGTTACCCGGCTACGCCGAAACAGTATTAGGCGCAGACTTGGGCGCTTGGCGCGGCGGTATGATTATGTACGAAGGCATCGAAAACTATCAAGCCATTTCTTGGCGCGTAAACTTGCCGTTTGCTACTAGTTGGTGGCGAGGATTAGGTTTACTAGCCAACACTTTTGCCATAGAATCTTTTTTAGATGAACTAGCAAATAAAGCAGGAAAAGATCCTGTTCAATTTAGACTAGCTCATATAAAAAATGATGATCGCGGTAATAAATTAAAAGGTGTGATAGAAGCCGCAGCCCAAAAAGCCAAGTGGGGGCAAGCATTGCCCGAAGGTCGCGCGCAAGGCTTTGCCGCCTGCGTAGATGTGAATACTCCCGTAGCACAAATAGCAGAAGTAAGCATCGAGAAGGGCCAAATAAAAGTGCATAAAGTAACCTGTGCTATAGACCCAGGCTTAGTTGTCAATCCCGACGGCGTGCGCGCTCAATGCGAAGGCGCCATTATTATGGGCATGAGTGCCGCCCTCAAAGAAAAGATGGAAATAGTCGATGGTGCTGTTACTCCAACAATTTATGGTCCCTACAAAATGGCCATGATGCGCGACGCGCCCAAAGAAATTGATGTTGTATTATTAGAAAGCGACGGCATACCTACGGGTGTAGGCGAGCCGCCCATTGGTCCGATTGCGGCCGCAATAGCAAACGCAGTTTTCAAATTGACGGGTCAGCGGTTGAGAGATATTCCGTTGAAATTAGCGTAGGGTTTTATTTATACGTTTTGGAAGTAAATGTGTCGACCTCGGAAGAAATAGCGTGAAGAAAATTTAGCAATTCAGCGTAAAGAAACAATTCATTGTTTGAGCACAAAAGTAAGATTCGGAAACAATATCTGCTCCGTGAGAGTCTGAATTGTTTTAGCTGAAGCAGCAAATTTTTAGCTATTTCTTCCAAGTCTTGGGTTTTTGCTTCTTTTTTGCCAAGAAAAAAGAAGTGGCATACTAATTCTCAAGTAAATACAAATCCTCCTTAGTATCAACATCCAAATTTCCTTTCTCAAAACGTATTGAAGCAGTAGAATATATATCCGAAAAAATTAATTCCTTCGCTCCTATATCACCTTTGAGGTTTTTTAAATCTTCAAAAGTTTTTTTATCAAAAAGAATCGGCGGGCCTTGTCCTTCTTGATACTTGCTGAAAATAATGTCGGCTTTGCTATGTGTCTTTTGGAAAATTAATTGCCTTAGAATATCAGAAGTAAAAAAAAGTTGATCGCCCAACACAAAAATAATTTGTTCATATTGCAAAGCTAGTTTTTCTGTTGCCAAAGCAATTGAGCTACTCAAACCATCTTTCCAGTTTTCATTAATAAGAACTTTTACTTCTGCCAAACACTGCGAACTGTTCTCAATTTTTTCTTTATTCGCACCTAATACAACAAAGATATTTTCAGCACTAAACGAAAGACATTCATCAATTATGTAGTCTAGCAAAAGTTGATCTTGGAAAGGTAACAACTGTTTTGGTTGTCCAAGGCGCATAGATGCGCCCGCCGCAAGAATGACGATAGCTGTTTTAGTTTGCTTAGTCGTCATGTATGGTTCCTTTACGAAGTTTTAAAAAATGTCCGTCACGGTTTCGGAACACAGTAGTAATTTCAGCTAAAGTACTTAATGCAATTTCTTCGGCGGTGGTAGCGCCTATGTCCAAGCCCATTGGTGAAAAAATGGTTTCGTTTTCTAATAAACTAAAGTCGTGCCCTTCCTGCTTTAAATCTTGTTGCATACGGGCTGTTCTGGCTTTTGGGCCAAGTATGCCAATGTAGCGAATGTTTTTATCCAACACTTTTTTTAGTAACTCATAATCTTTTTTGTAATCATGGGTCATCAAAACAATGGCCGTGTGCTCATCAATTAAAAATTCAGAAGCACTATAATCATACACCTGTGCCGCTTTTTGAAACGTGGTTTTAGAAATTTTATTTGCCTGACAAATTAATTCCATTTGAAAACCAATAGTGTTCCCCAAATCGATCATGGCATCTATATCATAATTATGCCCTGCGCAAATTACCCGAATCTTTGGTTCAATATATTCAACTAAGATTTCAAATTCCTGTTGGCTATCATTGTTTAGCTTTTCTACAGAAGAGGTTTTTGTTCGGTAGGTTTCTTCAATTTTATTTAAAATTATATTAGGCAAAACGCCAAGAAGTTGAGCGACATCTGAACTGCTTATTGCATCAAAAGTTTGTCCTAAGAAGTTTTCGTATTTTTTATCAGCACTAATTATATGAAGCAAAATATTTGGTTTCCTTGAACCTATTAATTTTTGTAAATAACTAATGGAATCATCTTGCTTTGGTTGCAACGGTTTTATCAGTACCTCAATTTTTCCGCGACAGCCTAAGCCAATTCCAATTTGATGCAAATCATCTTGGGTGGTATCGTAAATAATTTTTGTTGGTTTCCCAAGAGAAATTGCTTTTTGCGCTTGGCGCAGCGCATCGCCTTCTAAGCAACCTCCGCTAATGCCGCCCACCCAACGCCCGTCTGCCGAGACTAACATCCGCGCACCAATACGGCGATAGCTCGAACCTGAAACATTTACAACCGTGCCAAGTGCGGACTCTTCGTTTGCAAGCGTATTATAAAACGCTACTATTTTTTCTATCTCCTGCATTTGCGTTGGCAAAGTATTTTATTTTTATTGAATGGCAGAGGAGTTTGATGGCTAATTTGAGAAAGCATGGCGTTTATAGTTTAATTTTCATTATCCGTTTGTAACGGTTAGTGACGCTTAGGTAATGGGTGTCGTTGGTTTTTCGATTATATTTGGAAGGACATTTGGGGAGCGGGTTGCGTGAATACAGATGTTAGCTGTAATTTGACTTAATACTTTTATAAAAAATGAGTAAACCTGATATAATAATATTGATTTTGTTAATTGGCTATCCAATTTTCATATTTATTGGAAAACAATGGCTATCCAGTAAAATTAATAATTCGATAAAACACTATTATGATAAATT
>JBBSPP010000239.1:0-5272 GCA_038258625.1 Chitinophagales bacterium | reverse complement strand
CAAATACGGAATAATTTTTTGGAGCGTGTACCGAAAATCAAGCAAAGGGAAAAAAGTGGTTTTAAACTGCTTTAATAAAATGCGTATTTCAACAGGACAATCAAACATTGCTTCGGACAATTTTAATTCTTTTATCATACCGAGCAGCACCGCCTCGCCGTGCAGCACGGGTGTTTTTTGTGCATGTGAAAAAGCTTCAATGGCGTGCCCAATAGTATGACCAAAATTCAAACATTGCCGCACGCCTCGATCATAATAATCATTTCTTACCAATTTCAGTTTATATTCAATATTTGTTCGAATCGCCTCCTCGGTTATCCAATCTTTACGGTCTGTGCGTTGCGTTATAATCTGCAGCGCATCTTCATTAAAAAGCAACTCGTGTTTGATCATTTCGGCTATACCACTTATTAATTCGGGGCGCGGTAACGTTTCTAAAAAATCGCAATCGTAATAAACAAATTTTGCATCAGCAAATGCTCCAATTTGATTTTTGGATCCTTTAAAATTAATGCCCGTTTTACCACCAATGCTTGCATCAACCATACCCATTAGCGAAGTAGGAATATTTATAAAACCAATACCTCGTTTGTAAGTGGCTGCGCAAAAGCCACCAATATCTGTAATCATGCCACCGCCAATATTTATTAGTAGAGCATTTTTAGTAGCTCCAAAATTTAGCAGCGCATCCCAAATCATCATACACTTCTCTACCGTTTTTGAGTCATCGCCCGCGGGAATGATGATTCTTTTTGAGCCGTTGAGCTCGGGTAAACCTTTTTTAATTTTAGCATCGCAATGCTCTATGGTATTTTGGTCGTAAAGCAAAAAACATTGGTTGAGATTATTGTCAGCCAATAGTTTTTTTACCTCTACTATATTATTTGAAAACGCCGTAAGCATGATGGTCAAATATAGTATTAACGCTCCACGCTTCGGCACGTTGTGCAAACCAAGGCTTCACAATTTTCCACGTATCAATGAACAGGGCCGAGTGGCGGTAGTTTTGCAAATCTGCATCTGTATTCCATTGGCTGTAAGTAAAAAAAATATGTGGATTTTCAAAATCTCTGTGCAGCCGCAGCCCTTCGCAACCTGGCATTGTGCATATGTTGTTTTTTATTTTTTCAAAATGATTTAAAAAATCTTCGCAATGCACATCCTGAAATGTCATTTTCACTATCCGTATCATAAAAATTTGATGGTTATATTTTTGTAACTATTTAATAAATCGTTGTGTGGTTTGAAACCAAAAAGCCCCGCCGCGTTGGAGTGATTTACGGCAATCTCAAGTAGGCCACTGGCATTAAAAAAAGCTAATTTGTCCAAATATTTTACGCTATTATAATTTTCACCAATGCCCTGTATTTCATCTCCGCTCGGAAATTGAATTACAAAATCTCGCCCTGCCCGATGCTCTTCAAAATCATCTTTTCTCAAATTAAGAATAATATTTTCAAACCGATCTATATGAAGCACTCTCGCCACAATTGCGTCAGGGTTAAAAATACTGTCTAACTCTTTTTCTTGCACAATGTCGTTGCTGTCAATTTTTTCTATTTCGTCTGTATATCCATCCAATATTGAGTTGGCAGTTTCGGCTAGCAAGTTTATAATTTGGGGTATTAGCAATTGGCTAGGCTTCCGTTTAATTCTAAAAAGTTCAAATGCTTTGTTGGCAAACAACAACGGAATGGTTCCATTATCAGGCGCAAAAATGTGTTGTTGATTTTCATAGACATACAGAAAACTTTCGCTGCCCTGTCCATAAATATTGCTCAGAATAAAATGAACAGCATTTGGCGGGAAATGAGGTTGAACCGAACTAAAAAGATACACCGCATCTACGATGCTAAATCTTTTTGCATTATGGCTCACATCGATTATTTGCGCGTTGGAAATATGCTGGTGTGTAATTAATTTACACAGACCTGGGTATTGACTCTCTGCACCAAAATCTGTTGTCAATGAAACGAAGGTCATAAGTTGGCAAATGTATGAAACCAAGATGATTTCCGAATGGTGAATGGATTGAATTCCGATTCAAGAAGAGGATTGACAATGTTAATTGGCAAATTTATCGAAATGTTGATTTGCGAAGCCACTATCAAAAAATTCGTAAATCAGCTCGCCCCTCACGCGAGGTAAATCAAAACATTCGTAGATCAACCGCCTACATCAACTGCTCTATAATTTTTTCAATTGTAATTCCTTCGGCCTCGGCCTTGTAATTACGCACCACCCGATGGCGCAATATTGATAAGCTTACGGCTTGTACATCTTCAATATCGGGCGAATATTTTCCCTTTAACAAAGCATGGCATTTAGCACCCAAAATTAAATTTTGCGAAGCACGCGGCCCAGCACCCCAAGAAATATATTGGCGCGCAAAATCTGTACCCTGCTCATTGGGGCGGGTTTTGTGCACAAGGCTTACGGCGTATTCCATCACATTATCTGGCACAGGTACGCGGCGCACTAACTTCTGAAAGTACAAAATTTCTTCACCCGAGATTACATGTTTCAACTCTACTGTTCTATCAGAGGTTGTATTTTTTATCACCGTCAGCTCTTCACTATAAGTAGGATAATCCAACCAAATATTGAACATAAAACGATCAAGCTGTGCTTCGGGCAGTGGGTATGTACCTTCTTGCTCGATTGGGTTTTGGGTGGCCAATACAAAAAATGGCGCGGGCAATCTGTGCAATTCGCCACTCACGGTTACGGTGCGCTCCTGCATACACTCCAGCAACGCTGCTTGCGTTTTGGGCGGTGTACGATTTATCTCATCTGCCAAAATAATATTAGCAAACAACGGCCCGGGTATAAATTTCATGTTGCGGTGCTCGTCCAAAATTTCGGCACCTGTGATATCGCTCGGCATCAAATCGGGCGTGAACTGAATTCGTTTAAAATCGAGATCCAACACCTCGGATATTGTTTGCACCAACAATGTTTTGGCTAGCCCAGGTACACCTACTAATAAGCTATGACCATTGCACAGTATGGCAATGAGTACTTTTTCGATCACATCATGCTGGCCTACAATTACCTCGCCAATGGCCGCGGTTAGTTCTTCGTATTTTATCTTCAGGGCGTCTGCCGCCTCCACATCATTTTTGTACATTCTATCTAATATTATTTTTTTACGTTTGAGCTAGCGTTCATCCATTTACTCACGTTCGGACAATCCTTATATTCATCGTCCACTTTTATGTAAAAAGTAGGAATTTGCTTTTCCAACCAATCGTACAAAAATTCGTTTTGTTTTTGGCTCAGCGCAACTTCCTGAATTTTGTTATAATCATCATTTAGATTGGCCTTGTGCGGCTGGGTGCGCGTGCGCAGGTAAATTACCCGTACAGTTTTATCTCCCTGACGAGTGGTGAATTCGTGTGGCTGTGAATACTGCCCTTCTTTCAAATCTTTTATAGCAATGGCCGCAGCAGGATCCAACATATCGAGCTCCAAAAAAGAATTTCCGGTATAAGGATTAGAAACAATTCCGCCGCTAAGTTTTGACTCCTTATCATTTGAATAGTCTTTCACGGCTTGGCTAAATGTTATTTTATTAGCCATCAATTCAGCTCGCACACTATCGGCTTTCTCAGTTGCTTTCTTTATATCGCCGCTGGTTACCAATGGCTTTATAAGTATATGCCGCAGGTGGGCATTCTCACCTTGCCGCTCAATCATCTCAATAATATGATAGCCAAATTCTGTTTTTACCACCTTCGAAATTTCGCCTGGCTGTAATCTAAATGCCACAGCCGAAAATTCAGGTACTAACTCCTCGCGTTTTACAAAACCCATATCGCCTCCTTTATCTCGCGAACCCGGATCTTCGCTATAGCTGCTAGCTTGGTAGTCAAATGTTTTTTCGCCTTTAATAATTTCTTCTCTATATTTTTCAAGATTTGATTTGGCATACTCTTTTACTTCGTCATCAATTTCGGGCGAAAAAATAATTTGACCAATCTCTACCATCGACGGGTAGAATGGTAAACTATCTTGTGGTATATCACCATAAAAAGCACGCACTTCTTGTGGTGTAATTTTTACTTGGCTCATCAATTTTTGCTGCATGCGCTGCGCTTTTAGTTGCTCCAGAAAAACCGCTCGATACTCATCTTTTAATTGATAAACTGTTTTACCACTTACCTCCTCGAGTTTTTTTTCTGAACCAAACTTATCTATATACTGCCGTATTTGATTATCAATTGTTCCTTCCACTTCTTCGGGCGATACTTCTAGACTATCACGATCAGCCTGCTCGGCGAGAATTTTTTGCCCAAGGGTTTGTTCCAAAATATCGCACTTTACCTCCTCTCCGATACCTGGTGTTTGTCGCTGGGCATCCATAAAGGCCGTTTCGATATCAGAACTTAGCACAATACGATCACCTACTATACCAATAATTTTTTCTAAATTTCCGGGCGTTTGTGCCACGGCATTCGCCGAAACGAAAAGGAATGCCAGTAAAAAGATTTTTTGTTTCATTTAAAATAAGTGCGCAAAATACGAATTAATACCGGAGGGAAGCGGCGGGCGTAAAATCATTTAACATTCTTTTGTTATAAGATAATGTAGGGCTGAAAGTTTATAATAAAAAATTTAATCATACCATACAGAAATTTGTTCTAAACTTTTTCGCTCAATACCGGGCACAAAACACTCCGACACCGGGTAGCCAACAGGGATGAGCAAAAATGGTTTTTCATTTTCGGGGCGAGCTAATAATTTTGTCAAAAAATTCATGGGGCTGGGCGTGTGGGTAAGCGCCACCAAACCAGCATCATGAATGGCGGCTAACAAAAAACCGCAAGCAATTCCTACACTTTCTTGTACGTAATAATTTTGGTGCTTGCTACCGTCGGTTTCAAATTCATAACTGCGCTTAAAAACGATGATGAGATATGGTGCAATTTCCAAAAAAGGTTTGTTCCAATCCGTACCGAGCGGTTCCAGATCTTTTAGCCAAATATCACTCATGCGCCCACTGTAGCTTACACGCTCTTCTTCCTCGGCGGCTGTTCTTATTTGCTTTTTAAGATCGGGATTACTTACTACACAAAACGTCCAAGGTTGCTTATGCGCGCCACTGGGTGCTGTGGATGCCGAAAGCAAAATATGTTCTATTACTTCCTTTGGAATTTTTTTATCCGAAAAATCTCGTACGCTTCGGCGCGCCTCCAACCATTTATGAAAATTTTTAGCTTTGGATTTTACTTCATCTTGTTCAAAAATTACTTTGCTGTAGGAAACAAAT
>JBBSPP010000238.1:0-5277 GCA_038258625.1 Chitinophagales bacterium | reverse complement strand
TCAAACTTCGGGGCGCAGCCTGCATGCGCAGGAGATTGAGTTTAATGATATTCGTACTACACTTCAAGCTTTGTACGCCATTTATGACAACTGCAACTCGCTACACACCAATGCCTACGACGAAGCCATTACAACGCCTACCGAAGAAAGTGTGCGCCGCGCCATGGCGATACAATTAATTATTAATAAAGAATTGGGCCTTGCCAAAAATGAAAATCCGCTACAAGGCGCTTTTATTATAGAAGAAATGACCGACTTGGTAGAAGAAGCGGTACTAGCCGAGTTTGACAGAATTACCGAGCGCGGCGGCGTACTAGGCGCAATGGAAACCATGTACCAACGCAGCAAAATACAAGAGGAAAGCTTGTATTACGAAACGCTAAAACACAATGGCGAATTCCCGATAATTGGTGTAAATACTTTTTTAAGCTCGCAAGGATCGCCCACGGTGATACCGCAAGAGGTTATCCGCAGCACCACCGAGGAAAAAGAATACCAAATAAAAAGTATCCAAAACTTACAAAAACGCAGCGGCGAAAAAGGCGCAGAAATGCTAAAAGCCCTACAAGAAAAAGCCAGCAAAAACGAAAACATTTTTGAAGAAATGATGGAGACGGTGAAGTATTGCTCGCTTGGGCAAATTACCGCTGCGCTGTTTGAGGTTGGTGGGCAGTATCGGAGGAATATGTAATTACGAATTTATGAATTACGGATTACGAATTACAAAGCACAAGAAGCTCGAGCTAGATGGCTATAAATTTAGTTTGGTATGAATAAAATAGTTTTTTGGACGAGTATTCTCCTTTTTATTACTTCTTGTCAAGACAATGGATCTATAAGTACACAGCAAGAACTTAGAATAGTTACTCTTCTTGAGAACGGAGAGTATAATAAAGCGGAATATTTAACGGATTCTCTTCTTGTTCAATTTCCAACTGAGGGCGTTTTATATGTTTTACGAGGACACAGCTCATACGGCAATAATCAGTATAGTAATGCTTTAATAGATTATCAAACAGGTGTGAAATATGGATATTCTGATTTTAATCATATGAATAATATGGGAGACTCTTATTTTAAACTGGAACAGTATGATAGTGCCGTATAGTACTTCTTAAGAGCTAAAAAGATAAGTCCTGATGAGGGTATGGTGTATTTAAATTTGGCTATTTGTTATTATGAATTAAATGAATGTTCAAAAGCTCTTAATTATGTTGAATCTGCAATTAGTTTAAATTATACCACTCCATTTATAATGGAGTTAAAGAAAGATATTTTGAAGTGTCTTGATGAAGATTGAAACTAGCTACTCGAAATATTCGCCACCTTGCTTGTTCCGAGATATTGCGCAGCAGGCGTGTTATCTCGAACGCTTGATAAACGAGTTTCTCTGAAACCGCTGCTGGGTAGGCAGAACTAATTCTTGCATTGCTCAATAACAACCCCAAGCCAAAGCGCAGGGTTCTTGGGCTTCAACGCGGTAAAAAAAAGAATACTATCTTTACCCAAGATTAAAAAACGACTCATGCACCCAATAATTCTCAACAACTTAGAACGCCTAAAAGCACTTTGCAAATTGCATAAGGTAGAGCAAATGCATTTGTTTGGGTCGTTGGCTACCAATACCGCGAACGATAAAAGTGATATTGATTTTTTGGTAAAGTTTTCACCGTCCGTTGAGTTGTTGGAGTACGCAAATAATTACTTTGGTCTGCAAGAAAAACTGGAACTATTGTTTAATAAAAAAATTGATTTAGTATCAGAAAAGTCTCTGAAAAACCCGGTGTTAATACAGGAAATAAACAATACCAAAGTGGCCTTACTATGAACCCAAGAATATTAAAGTATCTGCTTGATATTGAAAGTGTGATAGCTGAGTTAGAAAAAATTAAAGCTGCTTGCCAAAACAATTTTAATAATTTTGAGAATGATGTAATTATTCTGCGAGCATCAGAAAGAGATTTTGAAATTATAGGTGAAGCTGTGAAAAAAATATTGGACATGGACCCGGCTATCCAAATAACGAACACCAAGAAAATTATTGGTTTGAGAAATTTAATTACCCACGCCTACGATTCTATTGAGCCCGAACTTCTCTGGGCAATTTTGCTAAATGATATTCCTATTCTTACCGAAGAGATTAAAAAAATTAGGGAACATTAGAAACCAGCTAGTCGAGGTATTCACCGCCTTGCTATTCCGAGAAATTACGCCCCGCCGCGGCGGGTGTTATCTCGAACGTCTAATAACCGAGTCTCTATACTGTGTAGAAATCGCTGCCCACGCAAAGCGTGGCAAGCTGGCAGACAATAACAGAAGATCTACCTTCAATACACTTTGTCGCCATTTTGCTACAGCAAACAAGTCTGGGTTCCTAAAGTTATCGGACTACATTATTATTGGTTCGCGATGTACGTCTTCGGCAAAACGGCGATTGTGATAATTTTCTTTTCCACTTGCCATCAAATTCTTACTGCTTCATCACCTGCACCGAAGTAACACCATCCTCGGTAACAATATTTACAAAATAAGTGCCAGCCGCCATGTCAGATAAATCAATTTCTAAACTGTGCTTACCAATAGTTTGACGGGTTTTATTCTCAATTTTTTTTACTAGCTTACCATCAATCAATCGGATTTCTACATTCACAATTGATGCTTTAGCAAGTTCGTATTCTAGCACGGCGGTGTTCTGTACAGGGTTAGGATATAGCAAAGTTTGCAGTTTATTTTTTTCATTATTTAAAATGCCCAAGCTAGCATCGTTTAGTAAGCGAGCGATCGCAATGCCCCCATCTCCAGAAAAACCAGCTAAAACAATTTTTCCATCCGATTGAATCTCTATTGCCGCAGGATAAGCATCGCCGCTGCCCACAGTAAAATGTGCGATGCCGTTAATGCCAAAGCTGCTATCAATTTTGCCATTGGGCATAAGGCGCAATGTTCCAAATTCCCAAACATTATTTGTATTTCTTACCTGGCCCGTTATAATTAATTTACCATCAGTTTGAATTGCTAGGTCATG
This sequence comes from Chitinophagales bacterium, assembly GCA_038258625.1. Lineage (GTDB taxonomy): Bacteria > Bacteroidota > Bacteroidia > Chitinophagales > Chitinophagaceae > JAGNRR01. Next base: position 2,252 of record JBBSPP010000238.1, on the reverse strand, counting down.
CGCTTCGTCATCATCGCCAAAAAAATCAATGCGTAATTTGCCTCCATTCCCAAAGCTAGGATCAAGTACACCCGCGCTAGAATATTTTGCCACCACAAAATCCCAATCGGTTGTAACACTGTCTGTCCAAGTGCCGCAGGCATATATATTCCCATCAGTTGCAATGTCCACACCCTGAAAAACAAATTCGTCTGGCTGAATATGTAGCGATGCAATACCGCCACTACCAAAACTACCATCAAGACTACCATTGGTGTTGTAGCGCGTCAGCACCGCCGACGGATTGTACATGCCCTGCGTCGGGTTGGTATAGCCCGCCACAAGATGTTTGCCATTGGCATCCAAGCGCGACTTAAAACTACGCGCAGAAAAAACGCCTAAAGAATGCGTGGACAAACCGCCCGTGCCGAACGAATTATCCAATGTGCCGGTAGGCAAAAGCCTGCAAAAGCCCAACTTGTTTTCATCATTTATGGTAACCGTAAAATCGGCATTTACCAAAATATTACCATCGGCTTGCTCATGAATATCATTGGCGGAATGATAAAAAAGAGTACCAAAGTTAATCTTGAGATTGCCAATGGTGGCAAATGTTGCATCGGGTGTACCATTAGTATTGAGGCGGTAAACAGTAATATCCGTACCAAAAGTAGCGGGGATAGGCGTATTGCCAGCCACCAATATTTTGCCATCGGCGGCAACCGTAATAGCATCAAACCGACCTATGCGACTTGTATCAACAAAAAAACCAGCCGTGCCAAAACTACTATCTATCCGACCATCGGTTTTAAAGCGGGCAACCATGGCATAGCGTTTGCCACCGTTGAAGGTGAGGTAAGCATAGCCGCCCACCAATAACCGATCTGTTGCATCGAGTGCGGAGCAAAAACCCCTGAGAGAACCAGTTACGGATGGTAATTCATAAATCACTTTGCCCGAATCATTGTAGGTAATGTCCAGCGCGCCAGGGTTTATCTGTGCTTGGGCGTTATAGCCTAGGCAACATAGAATTGTTATAAAAATTATTTTTGATAAAAAGTTGAAGATGGTTTTCATGGTCTGTAAGTTCTTGGTTTTAAAATTTAATTCGTCATAAAAATAATAAATTGTTTCATCAGTTGAAAGCGCGAATGATGAAAAATAAATAGTTAGAAATTGCTATGATGATAAATTTCAAAGTTTGAAACTTTGGGGACCTCGCTCAAGATTGCAGCCGAGCCTAAGCGCAGTCCAGATAGCTACCAGAATTGGGCTGATACATAATTTAGCATTAAAAATTTTAAATCTACTTTTTACCCAAATCGTCTTGCGCCATTATTCCGCCATCATTCCAAATCCATGTTATTTTTTTGTAGCTGAAAGCTATTTCCTCGTACTCCGAAAATTTTACGAGGTTTGGGTCCATATTATTAAGCATTACAAAACGAATATCTACTATGCTTACTCCTTCTAATTTTACGGTATAATGTTGGGTTTCTTTGCCTGCAGCAGCCGAGCCACCACGGTTTGCACTCCAAAATTGCAGTTCCCATTCCGTAATCATTTCGTTTTTTACAAGCGCATCGTAAAGTAGGGGCGTGCTTTTGTCAAGCTCCTTGGTTATCACAATAGGTTTGTGCTGTCGTTTGCCAGTGGCTAATCCGCTAGCGGCGTCTCGGGGCGAGCTAACTTCATGGCTCACCGCAATGACCATTATTTTATTTTCGCGTCCTTTTTGGGTTACCGATCCTTTTATTTCTCCTTGTTTCTGACCTTTTAATTTAAGGTATGCATTGAGTGCCATAAGTTTATTTTTTTGGTTAGCACAAAGCTAGCAGAATAATGAAAAAATACAACTATAATCAACTAAAGTTTATTGTGCAATATGGATCAGTCCTTGCTGGCTGAACTTGCACAAAAGCTACACTCACGGCAGCATAAATTATACCTACTTTTTCTCAAAAAGAGTTACTTCTTTTTGACCTTCTATTGTTTTGATAATGAGTTTGTAATTACCTGGAATGAGCGAGTTTATTGACACAGTTGCATTCTGTGTTTCCGTGTCGGGGATTTGGATGCGCTGCATAATTTTTCCACTCATGCTGCAAACTTCGATAATGTCCAATGCATCATTATCAGCCGTTAGTGCAATATTTATTTGGTCAAAACTTGGGTTGGGGTAAACCGTAAATGTTGATAGCTTGCCAAAACAATCTATATTAATTCGTGGCGAAATTGCGGTGGTAGATATTGCGTTGTCCATGTCAATTTCT
>JBBSPP010000237.1:0-5279 GCA_038258625.1 Chitinophagales bacterium | reverse complement strand
TAACGAATTAGCCAAAGATGAAGAAACCGTAATCGTAGATATGCGCAATCATTACGAGTACGAAGTAGGTCATTTTAAAAATGCAATAGAAGTACCCAGCGATACCTTTCGGGATCAACTACCCATGGCCGAAGAAATGCTGCAAGACAAAAAAGATAAAACAATTATCATGTATTGTACGGGCGGCATCCGCTGCGAAAAAGCAAGTGCTTATCTGAAATACAAAGGATTCAAAAATGTATATCACGTAGAGGGCGGCATCATAAATTATTCAAACCAAGCAAAAAACGAAGGCTTAGAAAATCAATTCATAGGCCGCAACTTTGTGTTTGACGACCGTATGGCAGAACGTATAAGCGATGATGTAATTGCGAGCTGTCATCAGTGTGGCTCGCCGCATGATTTGCACACTAATTGTGCCAACTCGGGTTGTCATTTGCTTTTTTTGCAATGCGATGCATGTAAAGAAAAAATGCAGAATTGCTGCTCGCAAGAGTGCCTCGATATTTTACAACTTCCGGAAGAAGATCAAAAGAAAATTCGCCAAGGAAAAGACCGTGGCATTATGATTTTTAATAAATCTAAAGATGCTTTGAAGGAGCGTTTTCGGCAGGGGGAATAGCCTGTTGCTAATTGCCAATAGCTGTATGCTGCCTATCCTTTTTTTTGATAACCACCATTTTTAATCAATGAAGCGAATCTATCTTTTTGAAAAGGAGGCAAGGTAGTTCTTTGTAATACAAATGAATTAATTCTTTTCTGAGACATCCAACTACGTTTGTTGCAACAAAATAAATAAATCCCATGAAAAAATTAATGATGTCTTTTGCCGCAATTGTGCTTTGCTTTAATGCTTTTGCACAGCCCATATTACAAAGTGATAGCCTTCATACCGGTCAATCATTTAGCCTTTACGCCCTTAATAATGTGCTGGCGACAAATCTAGCCCCTACCGGCGCAAACCTTACGTGGGATATCAGCACCTCTACCGCCACGCTGCTTGGCACCGTAGATTTCCTGAATATGAACTCAACACCCTATGCCGCACAATACCCCACCGCTAATTTCGCTATGAAATTTGTTGCAGGAGCCAATACAAGCTATAGCTTGTTCAACCATACGGCCACCATACTTGAGGAGGTTGCCAACAATGTTGGTACTCCATCGCCCGTTGCATTTACTGACTATCGTACTGCATTGGTTTTTCCGTTTACCTACAATCTTGTGGACAATGATACGTATCAAAAAACAGGACAAGTAATGAAAACCATAAGTAATTCATACACGGGTTATGGCACGTTCATTTCTAATTTTGGCAGCAATAGTAATATTGTTCAAAATGTAATTGATGACAATGGAAACACCTCCTATTTTTATTGGAAATCATCTCCACTCGTGCCTTTGTTTCAAGGCAGCAGCAGTGGTTTTACCCTATGGCAGCAAAATGTAACACCTAATAGCGTGCGTGATTACACAGCAAATGCGTTGTTTGATTTGTACCCCAACCCTGCTGAAAATACGTTGAGCATTCTGAATAAAGAATTAATCTCCAACATCGAGGTTTATGATGCACAAGGAAAATTGCAGTTTAGCACTACCCAATCTGTCATTGATATTTCGGCCTTGCGAAATGGTACATATTTCCTTAGAGCCACATCAGCCAAAGGATCTACGACTCAAAAATTCATTAAAAAATAAAAGCCTTCACTCCGATAATTTTTTGGGCGCGTAGTCTCCGCAGAGTCTCTCGAAGAGGACTCTGCGGCAGGTCCCATTTCCGCCGAGACCTCATTTATTCGGGCACTTTGCGCGGAGAAAGTTAAGTAAACTGTCAATCCTAAAACGCCCGATTTACCCCAATCACCCAACGGAAATCAAGATACTCTTGCCCAAATGGTGGTGCGCTTAAAAAGAAAGGCACATCAAAACGAATGGTGAGCGGTTGGGCTTTGTCAAACACGCCCCACTTTTTTATGGTCATGGCCATGCCGAGGCCGGCGTCCATTCTGAATTTGCTAAATTGATCAACATCGCGGTTGAGGGTGGTAATATTATTTGGGTCATAAATGCTGCGGGCAATTACGCCACCGTCGGCAAAAAGATAGGTATCAAAATGCAGCCAATTGCGGAATGCTTTTGGGCGACAATTAAAAAGTCTGTCAAACTCTACTTCTATACTTGCGCTTGCACCGCTTAATCCTTTGTAATTTATAAAAATTTCGCCTTGGTCGTTATCATCAATGGCGTAGTAGCCATTGTAGCCGCGCAGGTTGAGGCCGCCGCCGCTGTGCATATTGGCAAAACCCGTAGTAGAATATCCGCCCCAGGTCAGTGGCATAATGCCTTGGCTACGCGTGTATTTATTTTCCATTAGTTGCTCGGGGTTGGCGCCAGCTAGGTATAGCGCGCTTTCGGTGGGTACATTATCGCCAATGCCGGCTCGGAACATTGCGCGGGTGCGAATGTCCAGTTTTTTCCAATAGGTATTGTGTTTTCCTTCTAGCTCAAAATAGCTGTAGTTGAAACTTTCATCTTCGTTGAAAGACGGCAACGGCAAGCGCATGGTAGCACGGAATGTACCCGCCGATTTTGCCTTGCGATAACTTTTAAAATAATCTAACTGAAAATAGCTATTGGTTTTTTCATTATCACTTCCATTATATACACTGCTCCATTCATTGGGGAAAAATAAATAGTCGGCATGGTTATCGCCGTAGCGCCACATACGAGCGGCACTTAGGCGCAGACGATTGTTTTTATTTGGTACATAATCGCCAAAAAGATACTGCTTGGCAAAGCCTTCAATAGCGCGTGCGCCAAGGCCCCATTGTATTTTATTATCGGTGCTGCGGATGGGCGTGGCGTAATTTATAGTAAAATCTACGGGCGAATACTTATCATAAAAAGGTTGGCCTTCGCGCACATAATAATCTTCTTTTTGCAACAGATGGGTATTCCACCAAACGCTCGCATCAAATTTGTGTGCATAATTCAAATAACTTCCTTCTACATGCAGGCCAGCTTTTATGCCATCTACAGCATTCCACCAAATGTCGGGCCGCCATGTCATTACGTACTGATTGCGATTAGGAAATTGGGTAATGCCACGGTCTAGCTCAAAACTGTGATTTTTATTCAACAGCGTGCCAGGTGTTTTACTATTGTCCATGGGGTACATATCGGGCAGGCGGTGGCTTGGGTCAATCTCTACACTTTTTATACCGCCTGGTACTTTTGCCTTAAATTCATAATCTCTATTTAGGATTCCCCAGCCATACCATTTTGGTAAAATGTAGGCATCGGTTTCTTTTTCGTACGGCTGATTGGGAATGTAGTAATCAAATGTTTCGCCGCGTTTGGATACAATCCGAATGTCCAACGGCATTTGCATTTCGCCTGCGCGGTGTAGTTTTATGTTGTACTTATCGGTGATGTTGGTTTTTTGTACGGCTTCAATTCCGTAGTCAAGTGTTTTAGTAGTTTCGAGGAATTGATCAAAAAACCAATCTAAATCTTGGTGTGTATATTCTACAATTGATTTTTTAAAATCATCGAAATACGGATGCGCAAATTTCCATTGCGCTACATAATGTTTCATGGCGCCACTAAATTTTTCTTCGCCTAGCACGTACTGCAAATTGTAAAGCATGGTAGCGGTTTTGTAATACACCAGTCCATATCCATTTTCATGACCAATGGCACCATGAAAATCGTTGGAGTGTGTATTGAGCGTAGCATCTTCGGCGCGCACTACATCATACACATAGCGGTAAAAAACAGATCGCTCGCGCGCCTCTATTCCTTTCTTATGTTTTTTTAAATAGTTACTTTTTGGCGGCGTGGCCACGAGGTATTTACCATCAATTTTTTCCTGCCCCCAGCTAGTGAGGAATTGCGTAAAACCTTCGTCTAACGCGGCTCGGTAGGTTTCGTTATTGCCTATCATTCCATAAAACCAGTTGTGCGCAATTTCATGAATGAGCAGTCCATGATTGTCGGGGTCGCGGCCACCGTCTAGGGTTATCATGGGGTATTCCATGCCGTCATTCGCATCGGCGGCTACTATTTTTGGGTATTCATACATACCAAAATCTTCGCTGAATGTTTTTATAATTTTGGTCATGTAATCGGGTGTTTTTTGCCAACCGATGCAATGGCTTTCGTCAACTATCGCTATACATTTCACCCCGTTCCACTCGGCCTCGCCGAGGCGATACGCGGGGTCGGCGGTGAAGGCAAAGTCATGCACATTTACGCCCGTGAATTTCCACGTTTTACGCTGCGTAGAATCATAGGGCGTAATGATGGATGGCTTTTCGCCCCACGGTTTGTCTTTAAAATTTTTAATATCCAATCGTTCGCGCAGGTCGCCGGGGAACACTTCTTTGGGGTTCATTAATTGGCCCGTAGCTTCTACCACATAATTGTTGGCAAAGGTTAGCTCCACATCAAAGCGGCCATAATCTCCATACAATTCTTTGTTGAGATGCTGATCCAGATCCCAGCCTTTTTTAATATCATAAACCGAAATACGTGGATACCAATGCACGCCGTTAAAGTGTGTCCAACCCCAGTTTTTATACTCTGCCATACGGCGACGGTAGCCTTTGCTGTCAAAAAATGTAATGAAATCCATATCAATTTCTATACTGCCGCCGCTTTTTAATGGCTTGTTCAAATATACTTTTAAGATGGTATTGTCTAGCTCGGTTTTTACTTCGCGCCCATCCACTTTTACATTGTGCACCGTGGTGCCCAAGCCTACGGAGGAGTAACGCCCTAGGTTTTTCACTTCATCATTATTTGATTTGTGTAGGTCGCTGAGGTAGCTTTCTTTGGTAAACGCATTTTGATACAAATGAAAATAAACAACGTCAAGCTGATGCGGAGAATTATTAAAATATTCCAAATGCTCGCTAGCATCAATGATATTAGTTTTTTCTCGTACATCGCCTTTGATAGTGTAATGCACATCTTGCTGCCAATAACCAGCGTGGGGTTTGCGGTTTTTCCAATAATGGGTATTTTCTTTACTACGATAGTCAATATCTTGGGCGTAAATAACGGTTCCTAACATCAAGAAGCTTAGGATGAAGAATATTTTTTTCATGCGCCAAAAGTACGGGGAGGGATTTTTTAATTGTGAATTTTGGGTTTTGAATTTTGGATTGCTCATCAGGACTTTTGGAGAGGTGGAGGGAACAGCCGCGAATTCGGCGCTAAGCAAAAAGTACAATATTTATAAGTAGCCGAATTCACAGCTTTTTTGATTTTGCATT
>JBBSPP010000236.1:0-5281 GCA_038258625.1 Chitinophagales bacterium | reverse complement strand
TTTTATTAAATAAAAAAAAGGACGCTATAATAGGTTTCGCCTGTTTTTTTATGAGCCTTACTTTTTTTGCTACCAACACCAGCATAGTTGCTCCTTATAAAATTATGGCTTTTAAATTGCCTCGCATCGATTACTTTCCTAGAGTAATACTGCGTGGGGAAAATATAAATAACGAAGTAAGAAGTGAATCGCTGCACACAATGCGCCGAAGCAAATTGACGGATAGTATGGTTCAAAAAATAGGCAATAGCACGGTAGATGTTTTTCCATGGGGCTTGGCTATTTTATATAAGTACAACTTAAATTACCAACCCCGTCCAGGTTTTCATTCCACCCTGCTGGGCCAAGAAGCTGATGCTCATGAAGGGTTATATTTTAAAAGTAAAAAAGCACCCGCGTATCTTCTTTGGCACAATGCTGAGCCCTTTCGATACGGTTTGAATGGGCATGATCAAGTATATCTTCCTAATGCTGTTCCTCATACTTTTCAAAGTTTGTTACAGAATTATTCCTTACAGCAATATGAAAATGGCTACGCATTATGGAAACGAACAGCTTCTAAAAAATTCATTTCTAAAGCGCCTGTTACTATGGTAGTAAAATTTAATGAATGGTTTGATGTACCCAAAATGGATAGCAATATTATTTCTTTTGCCAGTACAAACATAGAAATGACTGCCATGCAACAAGTGATTGCATTTTTGTACAAAGGGCCCTTTTTCAAAATAGTATATCGGCTTGAAAACGGTGAGAACGTGAGCCATTATGTAAGTTTAAAATCTTTACAGCAAAACTTCTTAGTTCAACCTTATTTCACCAACCCTGCAATGGAAAGTTTGCATGTAAGACAACTCTTTATAAAGTCGATGGATAAAATATATCATGATCAGCCAATTGAAATAACGTTTAAGAAATCAATTTTAAAATCCGCAAATAGTCTTTAATATTGGGGCTGCTCTGGTTTATTTTTCATAATGCCATCAATTTTATCCATTATTTCTGGTGTCAATTTTTCCATGTCATCAATTGCTTTTAGGTTTTCTTTGAGCTGATCTATTTTTGATGCGCCTAAAATTGCAGTGGTAACATGCTCGTTTTTTATGCACCAAGCAATACTTAATCTTGCTGTGGTCATGTCCAATTTTTCAGCTAGTTTTCCTAACTGTTCTACCTTTTTTAAATTGCCATCGTTAAGCCATTGATCTTTCAGCCAATCCATATCTTTTAAAGCAAGGCGAGATTTTTTAGGCACACCATTATTATATTTTCCCGTAAGCAAACCCGATGCCAACGGGCTCCAAATTGTAGTACCCAAACCAACGGTTCCGTATATCATATTGAATTCTTTTTCAATTTTTTCTCTATGGAAAAGATTGTATTGCGGTTGCTCCATGGTTGGGCCAATTAAATGATATTTTTCTGCTACGCGATGCGCTTCCATAATTTCTACGCCGCTCCATTCGCTGGTGCCCCAATACAAAATTTTGCCTTGTTGTATCAGCGTATTCATGGCTTGCACAGTTTCTAAAATCGGTGTGTTTTTATCGGGGCGATGGCAATAAAACAAATCGATGTAATCAGTTTGTAAACGTTGCAACGCTTCGTTGCAAGCTTCTACCACATGCTTGCGACTAAGCCCCATTTGGTTGGGTTTGTTCTCTTTTCCATGCCAGCCAAAATACACTTTTGATGATAGCACATAGCTCGTACGATCCCACTTTTTCTTTTTAAACATGCGCCCCATCATGAGTTCGCTTTCGCCGTGGGCGTAAACTTCTGCGTTATCAAAAAAATTAATGCCCTCGTCGTAGGCCAAGCTCATCAAATTGCCCGCAACTTTATCATCAATTTGTTTGTGAAAACTAACCCAGCTACCAAATGATAGCACTGAAAGTTGTAATCCTGATTTTCCTAATCTTCTATATTCCATAATTAGTATTTAGTAAAGAGTATTTAGTAGTTAGTATTTTTTTGTTTTTTGCCTTTGATTAAGTAGCATCTTGAATTTGGCATTTCACTTTTTAGAATTTGTTTTATGATTGACGAATATATTTCCGCCACTTTTCTACAACCGATAAAATATCTTCGGGGATCTCGCTATCAAAGTGCATTTCTTCTTTTGTGTGTGGATGAATGAAGCCAAGTGTTTTTGCATGCAATGCTTGGCGCGGACAAATTTCAAAAGCATTATGAACAAACTGTTTGTATTTTGTGTAAATAGTACCCTTTACAATTTTATTGCCGCCGTAGGTTTCATCATTAAAAAGTGGGTGCCCAATGCTTTTCATGTGTACGCGTATTTGATGGGTACGTCCCGTTTCCAAAATACATTCTATCAAAGTTGTGTAACCAAAACGCTCCAAAACTTTGTAATGCGTGATGGCAGTTTTTCCTTCATCGCCATCGGGGAAAATTTGATATTGAGTTCTGTATTTTTGGTCGCGCCCAATGTTCATATCTATTGTTCCTTCCTCATTTTCCACCTGCCCCCAAACCAATGCTATGTATTTTCGTGAAGCCGTTTTTTCTTTAAACTGATCGGCCAAAAATTGCACGCTATTTTCATCTTTACCAAAAAGTAACAAGCCCGAAGTAAATTTATCAATGCGATGCACAAGGCCAATGCGCTGCAATTCTTCATCCGTTTTTTGCCAGTGATACGCCACGGCGTTTACTAGCGTGCCATCGGGATTGCCATTGCCCGGGTGCACCACCATGCCGGGTGGTTTGTTTACCAACATTATATAATCGTCTTCATACACAATATCAAGCGCAATATCTTGCGGAATAATTTCGCTACTAGGTGGCTTGGTACTGCTAAAAACTTTTATGTTTTGGCTAGGTTTTACTTTGTGGTTTGCTTTTACCACTTTATCATCAACCAAAACCCAGCCACTATCGCAGGCATTTTGTATGCGGCTTCGGGTAACATTTAATATTTTTTCCGACAAAAATTTATCAATTCGCAGAGGCGATTGTCCAGGATCCACGGTAAATTCTTTGAAGAGTTCTAGCTCCTCTGTTGCGTTTTCTTTTTCCAAAATAGAGTTCGAAGGTAGGGCTAATTTGTTTATGCGTTTATTAGTTTCTGCGTTTATGGATATCTTGTAAGATGTCGTTTTGCATACTTTTTGCAATCGTAAAAACAGCTTTACTCTTTTACTTTTTTTATAAAATTAAAATAGACGAAGACTAAAAGAATACCAATCAATAAAAAGATACCGAAGGTGGGCAAGAAGTGTAGGCCCAGCACTTTCCAATCCATCATTTCTGTTTGTCCGTTTTTTCTGTACTCGAAATATTTTCGGCCTGCATGTACGAATGCAATAAAAAGTGCCCAAATGCCCGTGAGGGCGTAAGCTTTGTCTTTTGTCATTTAAGTAGCGAAAATAAGTCTGTTGGAAGTATTCTTTTTGGAATTTGGAATTTGATTATTGACATTTGTATAATGCAAGTACGGTTTGAAAATTTAGGAAGAATACGTTACAAAGATGCTTGGGATTTTCAAGAAAAACTGCTTGCCGAAAATCTGGAAGTAAAAAAATATAATCGGCAATTGGAAATTGATAATTCCGCCGCCCCATTACAACAAACCAAAAGTCATTTCTTACTTTGCGAACACGAACCCGTTTACACATTGGGTAAAAGTGGCGCCATGGAAAATTTGCTCGTAGGAAACAAAGTACTAGAAGAAAAAGGTATCGAATTTTTTAAAACAAACCGCGGTGGCGATATAACTTTTCATGGGCATGAGCAGATTGTGGGTTACCCAATTTTGGATTTGGAATTAATAAAGCCGGACATCGTTTGGTATATGCGCAGCCTCGAGGAAGTGATTATCCGGACCCTTGCGGAATATAATTTAGACTGTGGCCGCAGCGAAGGCGAAACGGGCGTTTGGCTAGAAGCAGACAATATTTTTAAAGCTCGAAAAATTTGTGCGCTAGGTGTAAAAACGAGTCGTTGGATTACCATTCATGGTTTTGCTTTAAACGTAAATACCGACCTTGATTTTTTTAAAATGATTATACCGTGCGGCATTGAAAATAAACAAGTCACGAGTTTGGAAAAAGAACTTGGGCGAAAAGTTCCTTTGGCCGAAGTGCAAGGGAAAATTAAGAAGCATTTTGAGGTGGTGTTTGGGGTGGAGTTGGTGTAGGCTAATATTTACAAATGGAAAATAACTGGCAATCAAAAAATTTAGAGACCCTAGAAAAAGACATTTGGGGTGAGCCGGAATATGCAAGTTCTTTAGTAAAAACCTGTCATAGATTGAGAGAGAAGCCCATCAACGAATTTGATATAGAAGATTTGAGAATAATGATTGGGCAAAATATTGGTTTAAAATATTTGATACCTGTTGCATTGGAAATTCTTGAAGACAACATTTTGGCAGAGGGTGATTTATTTGAGGGTGATCTTTTCAAATCAATAATTACCGGTGAAATAAATTTTTGGGTAAATCATTTAAATCTCTTTGAAAAACTAAATAACTTGGTTGAGAATCAAAGAAATCTTTTAATGAAGAACGAACCTAAATTATATAATGCCTTTTTCGTATTTAAAGCTAAAATAGAGGATTAGTATCCTACATCAGAACCTCAGAATAATATTGGACACAACCTACCATTCCACCGTACATTTGATTTTCATAAATCGGTATATTCCACAACACAATTTGCTATGACATCAAATGTCCAAATTACCCAAAGAGCATAAATTTATAGATCTTTCAGACTATGGAAGGCCCGTGGCAAAAGTGATAGCCAACACGTTAAAAAATACATTTTTCACTCCCATTCATGTTACCATTGGTTTTGTAATTTCTGGTTTGTTGGCAGTGTATTGCATTCTTCAAGGGCATTATTGGCTAGCGGCTTTCTTTTTAATTTTTAAATCTATTTTGGATGCTGCCGACGGCGAACTTTCAAGAATAAAACAAACCCCATCTTACAGCGGCAGATACCTAGATTCTGTGGCTGATATGTTACTCAATGGATTATTTTTTATAGCCATTTGGTATGTTACCACTACTAATATTTGGATCTGCCTTATTGCATTTTTGGGCTTGCAGCTCCAAGGCACGCTTTATAATTACTACTATGTAATACTCAGAAATAAATTGGCTGGCGATACAACTAGCAGGGTGCTAGAAAAAGAAATACCAATCGCTCTTGAAGGTGAAAAGCAGCAACATGTAAATATCCTTTTTGGAATGTACAATTTTTTGTATGTAGGTTTCGACAGGGCCATATATACACTGGATAAAAATGCGTATCAG
>JBBSPP010000235.1:0-5309 GCA_038258625.1 Chitinophagales bacterium | reverse complement strand
CTCCGATGAACTGAAAACTAATTTTGAAATAACCGATTAAAAAAATCACCAATTTTATTAGAAAAAATACTGCACACATGAATAAAAAAACATTAATAACCATCACACTTCTTTTTTTTAGTATAGCAAATTACGCAGCCAACCTGTGGCACATCAGCCTCGAAAAAGAAATTGCCATGCCGGGCGAGCAAAAATTATTCCCGAACCATTATCTTTTAGCAAAACTAGATGTGAATGAATTGCAACTTTTTCAATCTCAAATACCCGTAGGCAGCCAAGAAAATTATCCAATAATCGATTTGCCCAAACCCAATGGTGAAATGGCTACGTATTACATTTTTGAAACAAAAATGTTGGCCGCAGATTTGGAGGCGCAGTTTCCTGCCATAAAAACCTACACATTAATTGATACCGAAAATCCGCTCATTACGGGTAAGGCAGACGTTACATTTTGGGGTTTTCATGCCAAGGTTTTTGATGGTGCAAATACGTATTTTATAGATCCTTACCGGCAGGGAAATCAAGACTGGTATTTGGTTTTTTATAAAAAAGATTACACGAAGCCAGCCAATAAAAGTATGGAATGCCTAGTAGAAGATGAAGCCGATAATATTGCGGAAATAAATAATGGGCAACAAATAAAAAATAATATACCGCAACTAAAAGGGCAGCAAAAAACTTTTGGCACCGAAATAAGAAAATACCGCCTAGCCCTAGCCTGCACCGAGGAGTATGCCGCAGCAGTAGGTGGTGCTACGCCAACCACCAATTCAGTTTTAGCGGCAATGGTTACTACCATGAATCGGGTAAATGGGGTATTCGAAAGAGAGTTTTCCATGTACACCGAACTTGTAAATAATACATCAATTATCTTTTTGCCAGGCAGCAATGACCCCTATACGAATAGCAGCGGCAGTACGATGCTAGCACAAAATAGTACTACCCTAAATGCAAATGTAGGTGCTTCTAATTTTGATATTGGGCATGTGTTTAGCACGGGCGGCGGCGGCATAGCAATTCTTGGTTCGGTCTGCCGCACATCCAAAGCGCGTGGTGTTACGGGTAATTCCAACCCCGTTGGCGATCCTTTTGATATAGATTTTGTAGCGCACGAAATGGGCCATCAGTTTGGTGGCAGTCATACGTTTAATTCTACCATTGGTTCATGTGGTGGCAATGGATCCAGCTCTAGTTCGTTTGAGCCAGGTAGTGGTACTACCATAATGGCTTATGCAGGTATTTGTGGTTCGGATAATATCCAAGGCAATAGTGATGATTATTATCATACCCGATCATTAATACAGATGTCTGCGCACATGGAAGGTAACGGAAATTGTGCAGTCAATATCCCGTCAAATAATACACCACCCAATTTGTCGAATATTAATGTGAAATATAATATTCCCTACAAAACATTTTTTGAATTGACCGCTAGCGCAACGGATGCAGATAATGATCCCATTACGTATTGTTGGGAGCAGTGGGATCTGGGTGCTTACGGGCCATGGAGCGATGTATCAGCAGGCAATCCGCTATTTCGGAGCATTGCGCCCTCTCCGAGCAATGTGCGCACCTTTCCTATTTTTTCAAAAATATTTATAGAAGATATAAAATACAGAGGTGAAGTGCTACCCGAGGTTGATCGATTTGTAAATTTCAAAGTTGCAGCGCGCGATATTAAAAATGGATATGGTTCATTTAATAACTCTGATGATGAATTGGAACTACACGCTTACAATACGGGCACAAGTTTGTATCGCGTTACCAGTCACGATGTTCAAGGGCAAACCTGGACGGGCGATAAAACGCAGACCGTAACTTGGAACACTGCAGGTACCGAAAATGCACCGATAAATACACCCACGGTTGATATTTTTATATCGTTGGACGCTGGCGCCACATGGCCACATTTGATGGCTAGCAATGTACCGAATGATGGTAGCCAAGTGATATTAGCACCAAATTTTAATAGCAAATTTGCCTTGGTAAAAGTGAAAGGGCACAACAATGTTTTCTTTGATGTAAACAATAAGTATATCGAAATTATTCAACAAGTGTATCCTGCATCAACCAAAAATCGAGCACTGCAAAACATCAGCATTTACCCAAACCCTACCACCAATAAGTTATTCATCGACAATTTGCCAGCTAACGTGCAGCGCATTATGTTGGTATCCACAACAGGTCAAATTGTGAAAGATTTTGCGCTGAGTAATGAATTGAATATCGCGGAGGTGGCGCGGGGTTTATACTTTTTAAAAATTGTTGATGAGCAAAATAACACCAATACACAAAAAATTATTATTGAGTAACAATTATTGTATTGTCAAAAAGCGGTCATGTTTCATATAAATACCAGCTTATTTTTTGGTACTTAACACAAATTTGTCAATACCGATAAACGGTATGTTGCATTCCAACGTCTAGAACACTACTTTTGCACGAAGTTGACAAATTTCATTATTGAAGACGTCAATTAATAATTACATAATATATGAGACAACTTAAAATAGCCACGCAGATTACCAATCGGGATAGCCAATCAGTAGAAAAATATCTTCAAGATATTAGCAAACTGCCCATGGTTACGCCCGAAGAGGAAGCTAGCTTGGCACGAGAAATACGCGCGGGAAGCGATGCCGCGCTTGAAAAATTGGTACTGGCCAACCTACGTTTTGTGGTATCCGTGGCAAAACAATACCAGCACCAAGGACTTACTTTGAGTGATTTGATAAACGAAGGAAATCTTGGTTTGATAAAAGCCGCTGGGCGTTTTGATGAAACCAAAGGGTTTAAATTTATATCGTACGCCGTATGGTGGATTCGTCAATCTATTTTGCAAGCATTGGCCGAGCAGGGCCGATTGGTACGCTTGCCACAAAATAAAATTGGTGCCTACAACCGCGCCAATAAAGCCATCATAGCTTTTGAACAAGAGCATGAGCGCCAACCTTCGGTAGAAGAACTTTCTAAAATATTGGAAATGTCTGAGACCGAATTGTCAAACATTTTTACCAGCAATACCCGCCACGCATCATTGGACGCACCGGTTACGGATAGCGAAGATGTAAGCATGGGTGAGCTGTTGGAAGGGAGCAACGATACCGATAATGAAGTAATGCAGGATAGTTTGCGAAATGAAATTTTCCGTATTTTAAAATCACTCAGCCCACGTGAAAGCGAAATCGTAATGGCATACTTTGGTCTTGGAGGCAATGATGGCCCAACGATTGAGCAAATTGGTCAGAAGTATGATTTGACAAAAGAGCGCATTCGCCAAATAAAAGAGCGCGCTATTAAGCGCTTACAAAAAGGGCGTTACAGCAAAAGTTTGCAAGCGTATCTTGGGTAAAACCTTAAAAAAAAAATAGTAAGAGCCCCGCCATGCGGGGCTCTTTTTTTATTTGATTTCCAATTATTATTTTTGAAAAAAATATGAACATTGCCCACAAACTAGCCGAAGGACATTCAAAACAAATTACCACCGAAATTGTAAAATACATTGGCAATAATCCTGCGCGTTTTAAAGAATTGGTAAATTACTTTTTGGGAAATGATGTTCTCATTTCGCAGCGGGCAAGCTGGGCATTAGGAGATGCAGTTTGTGGGCAGCCTGACATGGCCAATCCCTTCCACCGAATTTTAATTGATTGCCTTAAAAATCCTGAGAACCACAATTCAATTCGCCGAAATATTGTGCGAATTTACCAAGCCGCCAATATACCCAATGACTACGAAGCCGAACTGTACGATGTATGTTTGAATTTCATTGCTGATACCGACGAAGCCATTGCCGTGCGAGCTTTTAGCATTCGAGTGTGCGAGCGCGTAATAGAAAAATATCCCGAAATGGCCAATGAATTAGTCGAAATTATAAAAGCGAATATTTCAATTTGGAGTAGCGGGTTAAAAAGTAGGGGCAGTAAGTTTTTGAAAAAATGGGGCTAATAATCTCGTTTGTAAGATTTCTTCTCTTCCAAAAAAATGGGGGCTTCACTACCACCTACTTTAAATAACGTCTTCACCGTTTCCTTGGTAGTAAGACGTTGGAGGTACACTTCAAAATGCAGGTGCGGGCCGTCTGTCCAGCCCGTTTTACCGCTATAGCCAATGGGCTCACCTTGTGTAACCGTATCGCCAATATTCACAATAGCCCCGTCTTTTTTTAGGTGGGTGTATTCGCCAATGGTACCATCGGGGTGTACAATGCTAATGTAATTATTGTATTGTTCGCAGTTGGGGCTCATGCAGTTGCGGCTGTTATTTTCTATTATTTGAAAAACAATTCCGCCCCGCGCCGCCCATATTTGGTCGCCCTCGGCGAGGGAAAAATCCAACGCATTATCGCCCTGATGCGTAAATTTTCCGTTGTAGCCTTGGTGAATAATATATGTCTTACCTGTGCCGTAGGGCAGGTGATACACAAAGTCTTTATCGAATGTTTTTTGCTTATGATTGCCAAAATTATACATCACATTAGTGCCTACTTTGTACGCTTTATTGTCGTCAATTTTGTAAAGCGAAGTAAGCAAAAAATGCTGCGCTTGGGCGGGAATGATATACACACAATCGGCCGCGCTGTCGTTTCGCAAATTGGTTAATTCAAAATCTATCTGCGCACTTTGCACAATCGGGTGCGGATTATCGGCATACACATTGGTGCCGCTGCCCGTATTTTCAAAATAAATTTTTAGCTCAGATTGAGCGTTGGCTTGTGCAGTAAAAAGCAGCAAAACGAAGAGTGATATTTTATACATTGTTGGTTTAAAAATAGCTCAAAACTTTAGCAATCCGCCTCGAAAAAATGTTATACATAAAATAATTTCCGGCTTTTGGCATGGGCAAGCGGGCGTTTTTATTTTAAAGCTATTTTTTTTATATAAAAAATATGCTATACCAAAAGTAGAAATGCACCTGCTAGGTCTGTAAGGTACTATTTGAATTTTTTTGGAGTACCTGCTATACATAAAATGTACTATTTACATATTAAATATTAATCTGTTATGTATGGGATCTTTCATTTCAAATTTTTTTACAGGCCTGATATACGTAAAATAAGCTATTTAAACATTAAAAATTTTATTGAAAGGTATAGAAGATGCTATTTGAACATTTTTTATGCATCTTTTATACATAGAATGTGCTTTTTACATATTAAAAATGCTCTTGATAGGTATAGAAGGTGCTATTTAAACATTTTTTATGCATCTTCGATACATAAAATGTGCTATTTAAACATTAAAATCTCTCCTGCTAGGTATGCAAGGTGCTATTTAAATATAAAAAGTACACTTGGTAGGTATGCAAGG
>JBBSPP010000234.1:0-5314 GCA_038258625.1 Chitinophagales bacterium | reverse complement strand
TTAGAGGGAAAAAGAAATATGAAGTCAAAAAACAACCTTTTCATTGCACTAATTTGTTTTTATAAAACGGTAAAGCTGATTATTAATTTGTAGCAGATAAATATTGTTTGGCAGGGCAGAAACATTAATCGTATTGGTAGTTCCTTGTAACTGGCCACTTTGCAACAAACTACCCTGTACAGAAAATATTTTAAACTCGGTACTCAAGTTTTTTTCACTAACTATTGTAATGGCCGAATTGGAAGGATTTGGAAAAATTTGAACGTCAATATTATTTTTTGGCACATTATTTAAACCAACCGCTGTGTTAGAATATTTAGAGAAAAACTTCCAGATTTCTAAGGAGCCATTTATGTCTTTATTGCCAAAAATACTGCCTGGCCAAGTATGGTCCCCACCTGTAATTTTTAATAATTCTACACTTACGCCAGCATCGCCGGCGGCATATTCCAATCGCTCCACCGTGCTACCGTCTATAGTATTAATATCGGGCAAGGCCGTTACAGTAGGTGTAGGATTACAATTATTATAGTTTACCCAATAATTTATTACGGTATCAACTGATGCCATTACACCATTTGTCGTCTGACCGTTATAAGGTACCGTAGGGTCTGCCGTGCCGTGCAATTGCAATATAGGGGTTGGGTGTGTAGGCTTGCAGTCAACTTGCATTTGTGGCGTAAAAGTACCAGCTACAGAAGCTATGGCTGCTATCCGATGCCCCAACTCACACGCTAATTTATGACTAAAAAATCCGCCATTGGAAAACCCACAAGCGTACACGCGCATCATATTTATATTATAGTTTGCCGCCATAGTATCAATAAGTGCAGAGGTGAATCCAACATCGTCTGTAGTGCTGCCGTTTGTAAATCCGCCCACATTCCAATGCGGAATAAACCCGCCTAACAATGTACCCGTAGGGTGCACAATAATAAAGCCAGCGCTATCGGCAATCGGTTGGAAATTGGCAAGCACGCTTTGCTGAGGCCCAGTATTGGTAAACCCATGATAATTAATTATGAGTGGCACAGCTGCAGTGCCAGTATAATTTTGGGGAATATATATTTCGTAGGTGCGCAATACATTATTGTGCATAAAAGATTTATTGGAGGTTTGAGCTTGTGTATTTTTTGCTGAAATAAAAAAGCAAATAATGGTAAGAAGAGGAACAAATTTTTTCATGGTATTTTTTATTATGTATAAATGTAAAACGAAATGATTGAAAAGAATTATTCAACATGTGCTGATCGGAAAAGTGAAATTATCGCCTACGGAAAATTATAGGGAACGGTTTTTACTGAATCAACATCTTGTGCAAACTGCTAGCACTGCCATTATAAATATTAAAATCAACCGCTGAGCCTATGCCGTTTATTTTTCCCGAATCGCTAAATTGCCAAATTTTCCAATCTCGGTCAACCTCTGGCTCGCCGTAGTTTTTGTAGTGTGCTATCCAAAGCGGGAACTGTTCAAAATCTTCGTTCAACTTTTTTTTGTAAAAATTGGAGTAGGTATACAGGATTGGTTTTACGCCATATTTATTTTCCAAAATTGTGGCGCAAACCAAAAAACGCTGCCGCGCTGTGGCGGCAGGAACACCATAAAGTTCTTCAAAATCTATGATGGGTGGAAAATCACCTTCCGTTAAATCTACTTTTTTTATAAAATAATTTGCCTGCGCCGCACCATCGCGCCGAGCGTCAAAAAATAAATAGGCGCCTCGGTGTAAATCATGTTTTTTAGCCTCCGCCCAATTTCGCTCATACATTCTATCGGTCAGGTAATTTCCTTGTGTAGCTTTTATAATAGCAAAGCGCACGTGCATGCCCATATCCTCCATGCTGCTCACTTGTTTCCAATTAATTTTTTCTTGATAATGGCTTACATCTATACCCAACACATTATATCCATTCGGTATTTGCACGCCAAAACCTTCGTAGGTATAAAACGGAATACTAAAGTTTTTTTTAATAATAGTAAAAATTAAAAACAGCCCAACCAATGACAAAACGATGACGATTACCCATGATTTGTATTTACTATTTGTCATTTGCGAGCAAGGTATTTTAAAAACATGGTTGGTAACAATATTTCGTATAGTTTTACGTTAAACAAAAAAAAACGAATGTTCAGATACCTTTTCATTTTTTTTATTGCTACTTTTTTATCAGTTCAAATTGATGCGCAGGTGCGGGGCGGAGCAAGTGCATTTGAATATTTGCGCCTCTCGCAAAGCCCACACGTAACGGCTTTGGGCGGGCTTGCCGTAGTGCATTCGGCATCGGATGTGATGATGGCCACTTCCAACCCTGCATTGCTTCGTCCCGAATTTCATACGGCTTTGGGTATCAATTACAATGTTTTTTATGCTGATACGAAAGGGCTAAATTTGTACTACGCGCATCACAGCGAACAGCTAAATACCACATTTGGTGTAGGGGTGCAATACATAAATTATGGCGATATTATTTTGGCAAATGACCTTGGCCAGATATTAGGAAACGGCCGTGCGGCAGATTATGCTATCACCGTTTCAGCATCCAAATCGTACCTGAAGCATTGGCGGTATGGCGCGCACCTTAAATTCGCGGGCAGTAAATTAGTAGATAAAAATGCCGCTGCAATTCTTGCAGATGTTGGTGTCGTATATGCCGATACTTCTTCGCAATGGTACGTTGGGATGGCGGCTAAAAATGTAGGTTATCAAATAAATAAATACTATAACGATATTGCTAACCAACCATTGCCGCTTGATTTGCAAATTGGTATTATGAAGCGCTTTGCAAAAGCACCCTTTTCCATTTCGGTACTAGCGCATCATTTAAATCAGTGGAATATTTACTATGATAATCCTGCCGACCGGCAGAGCAATCTATTTATTATTGACTCTGCTCAAGCCAAAGAGCCAAGCAATTTTGGCGGGAAATTATTAAGGCATTTTGTTTTTGCTCTGGATGTCAATCTTGGTAAACGGCTAGAAATTAGTGCGGGTTATAACTTTATGCGTCGCGCTGAGCTTGGCCTAGATGAGTTAAAAGGTATTTCCGGTTTTTCGTATGGAGCGGGGCTTTACTTAAATAAAATTACAGTACACTACGCTCGCTCACATTATCATTTAGCCGGAGCTTATAATCAAATTGGTTTTAATTTTCAGCTGAATCAATTTATGGGCTTGGGTAATTTTGGCAAAAAAATTAATTGGAGCAGCAAGTACGCAGAAGCTTTTTAGGGCAAAAAGATGTTGAATTTTCGTGGCCGTTTCCGCTAACAAAAAAATTAATCCTTGCCATCACCATCCTGTATTTTGCCGCTCGGCCATTGGCTAGCCGTTCCAGGAAAATCATTGAGATTGATGGCTTTTTTCTTGGCAAACTTTTTCATGTAGTCCTCATAAGGTTTACAATCGGTTTCTTTGGTATGAAGTATTTGCATTTTGTTAGCGGCAAAATTTATATCCTCTAATTGCCTACCAGCATTGCCCGCGCCATCTTCACATTCTTTGGCATTGTAATATGCATCATAAGTAGCGCCTATCAATTCCCAACTTTCTTGTTGAAATCTGAACGTATAATTTTGACTCCAACGCCAAGCACTGCCACCATAATTGCTAACTGATAAAATATTATTATTTAAGCTTACTCCGTTATATGGGTCACCAAAAATGCCACCACAACTTTTGCATAATACCAACGCATCGTTACTCGCAATTATTTTCAGTAGGTTATTTTTTTTCTGAAGTAAGATAATAATTCTATTTGTTTCGATAAATGTGTCGATGTTTTTTTCAGAATTCGGCGCGCAGACCAAGGCAATGTGTTGCGTATTATTTTCATCAATATTACCAACGGCTGAGTCTAGCAAGAAATAATCTTTTGGCACAAAATCTTGAAATGATTCAACAATCAAATTATTTTTTGTGGGTTGGGTTTCATTCACTATTGCTTTCGCATTTTTAGCGGGGACTATATTTTTTTCTTTATTATCGGTTTTGCAAGCTAAGACATTAAAGAGCACCACTATTAAATAGAAGATTTGGTTTTTTTTCATAATTTTTTAAAATTTAGAATTCACCCAAGCATACAGATTAAATTTAGCGTTCATTAATTTTTTCAATAAATCGGTCAGCTCTTTTTTATCAATATCTCGCATTCTTTTTTGCTGTATTAATTGATACGCTTTTTCCGTCAGCAAGAGCAATTTTTTATCACTCGATATATCAATATGTTTTTTGTGCAGGGCAATGTGCTCTGCTAATTCTTCAATTCCTTTCATAGTTGTAGCAACAGCTTTTACAACGGGGATTTCCCATTGCGTGGCTTTTGTATGTGCTAACAATTTCAGGTTTTTAATAAAAATACTTGCGTTGGGTCGGTCGCTTTTATTCACCACAAAAATATCCGCAATTTCCATTACCCCAGCTTTCATCGTTTGTACTTCATCGCCCGCTTCGGGTACCACGGTTACCACAGTGGTATCGGCAATGCCTGCAATTTCTACTTCGCTTTGGCCTACGCCAACGGTTTCTATAATAATGTAATCAAAATTTGCAGCGCGCACTACATCACAAATTTCTATAATTTTTGCACTCAGTCCGCCCAGCGAACCACGGCTTGCTATGGAGCGAATAAAAACCAATTCGTTGGTATAAAAATCGCTCATGCGCACACGATCGCCCAGTAATGCACCATAATTAAAAGGCGATGATGGATCTACAGAAAGTACAGCCACACGCTTTTTATTCTGGGTCCAGAAATGTAGGAGCGCATTTATTAATGTGCTTTTGCCAGCACCAGGTGGGCCCGTAATGCCTACTACATGAGTATCATTTTGGGTTGGTAAATTTTGAAGCAATTCTTCATGCCCGTCCAGCTCATTTTCTACCAGCGAAATTGCCCGTGCCAACGCACGAATTTCACCTTGGGTAATTGCTGTAATTAAATTTGTAAGCTGTGCCACAATAAATGACGAATTTAAGAGTTAATATTAAACATTGAAAAACAAATTTTGAATTGCCCTAGCTTTATCAAAAGAATCATGAGTTTTATACCGCATCAGTCGGTAGCTTTTTTGGGGTGCGCGGTTTTTATAATTGGTTTGTTGGCGGGCCGTGCGGTTATGAGCATAGGTATGATACTTCTGATGGCCAATGCAATTATCAATTTACAAGTGTCTTTTATTTTTAATCAATTTGCCAAAAACAAATCGGCCTTACTGTTTGTAGGCTTGTTTTTATTGTTCGGTCTCTCTTTTTTTTGGAGTGAAAATACGGCGTACTATTCCAGCCGAATGCAGCTCATGCTCCCTTTTTTAG
>JBBSPP010000233.1:0-5318 GCA_038258625.1 Chitinophagales bacterium | reverse complement strand
CTGGTAGGCGTGTAATATTACCTCGGTATCAGAATGGCTGTGAAACTGATGCCCCAAGCCTAACAGTGTTTCTTTTATTACGTTAAAATTATATACCTCGCCATTGTATACAATTTTTAGGTGTTCGTGTTGCATGGGTTGGTTGCCACCTTCGCTGAGGTCAATAATGCTGAGGCGGCGATGGCCAAAGCCGATGGTAGCACTGTCGGTATCATAGATTTCCGTACCCGCGCCATCGGGCCCTCTGTGATAGAGGGTATCATTCATCGTTTTTAAAACTGTAAGATTAGAATTTTTGGAGTAATCTATAAAACCGCACACACCGCACATAGCTGGCAAATATAATGTTTCTCTATTGATTGAGGTATTGCACTTCTACAGATTCTGAAATGTTATTATCCTGCCCCAAATAATAGTTTTTAGATTTAGGGAAATAGTAATTGAACTTTAAATTCTTCATAGTGGTTTTTCTTATGATGCCATAAAAATCGCCCACCACTAGGTTTTTATTTTTTATATTAAAAGTACAGTTTGATATTATGGCTTTTTCATTGGCAGATTGGCCGCTGCCGCTAAAGTAAAGTGATTTTTTTGTATTGGATGTGAAAGTGCATTTATCAAAAATCATCATTTTTTTTCCATCAATTTCGGCTAAGTATGTTCCATAGGGTTGCTGTCCGTTATACGGTTTATCTTCAAATTTGCACGAATAAAACTTGGTGGCATCTGCCTTACTTGTAGTCGTATAACCATGTACAAATGAACCGTAAATATTACAGTTGGTAAATGTGTATCGTGGTTTTCGTATCCAAACACTCCAATTAGTAATTCCCCAAAATGTACAGTTCTCAAAAGATATATCGCTACTGGGGCCAGAATCTGCGGCAGCACCAAAGCCAGCATTATCAATCATATCACAATTTATGAATGTGCCATTTTTTACTACATGCCCATTTTCGGCTTCGAAATCAATACCGCAGCCTGGAGTGGTTGTAATTTTTCCACGCCCTGTAAAACTAAACGAACAATTAGTAGCCGTCAATCCATTGCCGCCCACCCACGATAATCCTTGCCGGCCGTTATAATCAAACTTGGAATCTAGTAGCGCAATATTATCAGGCGTTGTGCCGGGAGTGGATACCGAAATACCGTCGAGGGCAAAATGATGCACATTGCAATTTTTTACGCTGATATTTTTTGAGTTGTAAATATTAATTCCGTAATGTGCCAGTTGGATGCCATTGTCGCCCCACTGACCGCCAACCTGGAGTTGGCCACTGTTCCCGTCCAGATTGAGGCTATTGATTTGTATATTTTGGCAATTGCTAATTTGCACCCCGCTGCCAAGCTGCGCCGTAACCCGTCTATCCGTAAAGGGCATTTTGGGATTTAAAACCTTGCCCGTTTTAGGATCAAACGAACCAAACTTTAAATTTGGTACAAATTTAATTTTCGTGTCTTTGGTACCTTGTATTATCACATTGTTACACCCCTTTAAATCAAGCACGGGGCGGCCCAGTAAATAACTAGTGCCCGTGGGGTCAGTTATTTGTTTGCCCACCATAAATACCCCTGCAGGTATCACCAAGGTTAGGTTGCCTTTGCGTTTGTTTATATAGGCCGATGCTTTTTCAAACGCCAATTGATCATTGCTGATACCGTCGCCTTTGGCGCCAAAATCTTTTATATTTATGGATTGCGAATTCACCGCCTGAATTTTACAAGCCGAAAAAACGAGGATGGAAAAAAAGAATAGAATAGTAGTTTTTGACATTTTTGAAAATTGTATTAATAATAAAAATAAGACATCCTACTCATCCCAAGGTTTAGAGTTCGTTATACATCTTTGCCAAGCGCTGGTAATAAACGTCCTCGGAAAAATCGGTTGCAATTTTTTGTTTGGCGGCGGCTGACATTTTTTGATAGTCCACTTCGCTTAATGAAATTGCTTTTTGCATACAAGCCAAAAAAGCTTCGGGGGTATGTTCAAAAATAAAACCGTCTACACCGTCAGTTACAATTTTGGCAGAATCTGTGGTGTACGATATCAATGGAACCACGCCGTATGACATTGCTTCGAGGAGGGAATTGTTTAAATAAACGGCAAGTGCTGGCAAAACAAAAAATTTGGAATTTAATAAATAATCTGTTGGGTCAGCGTAATCTATTAAATCAAGATTGTTTGGCCGTATGGAAATTACTTCTTCTTGTAATGCATCAAATAGCGGTTGGTTTTTTAAAAGTCCTAAAAGAATATTCTTAGTGTTTATAAAAGCTTCGTGGGATAAATTTCTAACAAACCAAATGGCATTCCTTTCTGTAGTAACTCTATTCACCCATAAAAAAGTAAACTCATTAGATAGTTTAGATTCTGGTTTTGTGCGAACGCAATTGGAAATAAAATAGAGTTTTTTAACCCCGATTTTTTCTAAGACACCCAACATGTATGGTTCTCTGTACCAAACCAAGTGAGCAAGTTTGTAAGTAACAAACATTGAAATCCTAGTTAGTTTGTCATAACCACCTTCTTGCTGAGGTTTATAATATTGTAAATCGCCACGTTCTACACAGATTACCTTTAAGCCAAAGAATCTTGCTAGTACTGCATATATAAAAGAGAATCTTCCACCTGGATAAATTTCTACATGTTTTACGCACTTTTTATTTTTTTTTAAAAAGCTAAATACCTGAATTATTCTATTTAGAAAACTTGCTTCTAGCGTAATTATATCAGGTTTATCCTTGGGACTGGTTACAAACCAAATTGATTGCAATCCTAATTTTTGAATACAGTTAAACTGTAGCTCGTTTTTGCGAGCAAAGGTATCGATGAATATTATTATCTTTTTTTTCTCCATGAAGCCCAACTTAATCTTTCCTAAGAAAAATTTATTTTCTATCTAATACTCTTCCGGGATTACCTACAACAACATCGTTCTCTTTAACATTTTTAAGCACCGAGGCGCTCATTCCTATAAACGCATTGTCGCCTACTGTTATGCTATTTAATAAACTTGCCGAAGGTGCTACCCATACATTTTTACCCACAGTGGTACTTCCTGCTATCATCACATTTGCTGTAATCAGTGTATTCTCTCCTATCACTACGCCATGTGCTATTTGTATTAAATTATCAAATTTGCAATTGGGCAAAAGAATTGTTGAACCCAAAGCTGCTCTATCCACACAAACATTATTTCCAATTTCCACATTATCATGTATTACAACATTGCCTATTTGAGGTATGAAAGTGTAATCTCCATTCTCATTTTTTTCATAACCGAATCCCGCACCACCAATTGTACAATTGGAACCCATTTTTACGTTATTCATTATAATCGTATTTTTCTTAATTACTGTTCCCGCTTCAATGGAAACATTATCTCCTATCTGAACATTCTCTTCAATAAGAACAAAATGATCGATAAAAGCATCTTTGCCAATTTTTGCGGTAGGATCTATAAAAGATCGTGGAGAAATTGAAGGTTCTCGTTCTTTGTGAAAGAAATTTCTGACAAGATTTAAAAAACCTCTTCTTGGGTTTTTAGTAATTAGATACGTACAATCGGGTGAAATTTTCAATTCAGCAACTGCGTTTGTACAAATTAATGTTGCGTTAGTAATTAAGGAAACATTCTCCTGCGTAAGTAGTTTATCTCCCAACCAACAAATTGTATTCTCGTTAAATTCGCTAATGCTCGCTAGGTTTTTCACTGCAACAATGGATTTATCTTTGGGTCCAATTACAGATTCAATTTCTAATTTTTCAATTATATCTTGTAGCGCTATCATAATTTATCTATTATTCTTATTACTTCAAATGTTTCTGCAATGTGCAGTCCAGACTGCACGCCGCGCACCTTTGCCAAACTGGTCAAAAAATCTTCGTTGGCATAAGGCCTGTGCGCCTGCGATTCATATTTTGCCAAAGCGGCAATTTTTGAATCTAAATTTTCTGGCGATAGTTCTATAAAACAAGAGGTATTGAAATTGAAATTATTCCATGGCAATTCATAACACAAAATGGTAGAGAACTTAAAAGCACGAATCGCTTCGTTTGAAATTGTAGCATGGTCCTGATGCAGGTCATTTACCGAAGGTATAAAAACCAAATCCGGTTTTATTCTAGTTTTCAACTTTATGATATCATCCAATATATCTTGTCTATTATAGTTAAACGTGCGCACCTGATATTTTAACAGCGTAAGATTTTCAGGAGGTATTCCCAAAATGGCTGTTGCTTTTTTCACTTCAGTTATTAGAATATCTTTGGGAAACTGAGGTAGAACAGATTGTTCACAAGCCGAGAAGGCTACATAATGTACCGTATATCCATTCTGAATTAACTTATGAATTGTACCGCCACACCCTAATTCGCCATCGTCGGTATGCGGTGCCAAAACCAATGCCGTTGAATTACCATTATTTTTTATAATCATTTCTTACGTTCTATTGAATAATTTTATACTTCAATGGGCGTAAATATATTACCCATTTCCTATTGATGTTTAAATCAATTACGCTTTATTCATCAGTTCCCCCGCCATCCAATATACCCAACTTCGATTAAAAGTAGCAGTGTCTTGTGGTTTAACTTCCTCATCAAGCACCGCTTTGTTTAGTATGTTTTGAGCGACCAATTTTTTCTTGCTTTCGTTTATTTTTTCTTTTACAAAAGGATGTTTCATCCACTCTTTTTGCGGCGGCTCATAACCAATTTTATCTTTGCGCCAGCCTATCTCTTTGGGCAAAATAGGAAAACTTTCGCGCATAATCCATTTTGTCCAGCCTTGGTTTATTTTCATCTCGGCGGGCAGCGTAAACAAAAACTCCACCAACTCATGACTCAAAAAAGGTAAACGTACCTCGCGGCTGTGCGCCATACTATTACGGTCTGCGTAACGTAGCAAATCTTGCAAGGCGCCATTGTAGGTGCTAGAGTGTAGGGCTTCGTTGAGAGTTTTAAAATTATGCCCTTCGGAAATTAGTACATCTTTGTTATAGGCGCCAAAAAATTCTTTATTAAAAATGGGGTTTGTGAGTTGCTGATAATGCCCTTTGAGTTGCTTAATGGGTTTTACCAATCCGGCAGATATATCGCGCACACGTTCGCCCAAGCCTTTGGTGGTAATACCGTTTATTGTATTATTGGCATGTACGTCTAGGTAGGCCTGATATTGTTTTTTGTATTGTGTTTTGTTGCTGCTTTTCAATTCATTAAAATACGAATTGTAATAACCATGGTAGCCGGCCAAAATTTCGTCG
Source organism: Chitinophagales bacterium (assembly GCA_038258625.1). Taxonomy (GTDB): domain Bacteria; phylum Bacteroidota; class Bacteroidia; order Chitinophagales; family Chitinophagaceae; genus JAGNRR01. The sequence continues at coordinate 53 of JBBSPP010000233.1, read as the reverse complement.
GCACCTTGGCCGTCTAATAATACGGTTACATTATTTTCCTTGGCGAGTTTCAT
>JBBSPP010000232.1:0-5330 GCA_038258625.1 Chitinophagales bacterium | reverse complement strand
CCCGAAATATTCCTTGGGTTTGAAACTTCGGTATATCAAAAATACCGAGGTTCTAATGTAAACAACATTCCGGGGAACGAATATTTAATGACCTATGACGTAAGCGAACCAAACAAGTACAATATTTACGCAGGCTTGCAACAAGGTATTTATTATAGCTTAAATAAAAAACTATTGCTCGGTATGCAGTTTAGAATTACTGGAAATTTACAAGTTGTGTCTGGCAAAGAAATTTATAATCGAATGGACGTTTACAATAATTTATTTGGGAACGAAAACCGTGTAACCAAAATAAACGCTACAAGTTTTGGCCAAAGCACAGGAATAAATTTGAGTATACGTTATAAACTAAAATAAATTACCGACTCTCTATCTTCCCCGAAAACCATTGATTCGTTTTTTCAAAAACTGCTTTGTAAGAATATAATCCTTTGGGTAAATCGCTTAAATCTAGCTGCTCTTTTAGGGCTACTGTTTTTATATTTCGGCCTAGGTAATCATAGACGTGGAATTTGCCCGTGACGTAATTGGTTGGGAAGTCGATTTCAAAAAGACCATTATATGACGGGTTCGGGAAAATTGAAAGACCATCAGCCATGTAGTCTTTCACACCTCCATTAACACTTAACAAAATAGGATGTTTAAAATTTATTTTATCAATTATCCAACCCGGTTTATTTGTTTGTACAGAATCACTTTTGAACAAAAAACGAAATCCGAAACCTTGATTGATTCTTTTTCCGGGCGAGACAGGTAACGGATAACTAAAACAAATTTGTACTTTTTGCCAACCAACAGATTTGCCCGACCATAAAAACTTATCGGAATTATATGGGCTAAAAAAGCTTGGAATATTATAATCAAAATCAATCCACATCGGAAAGCTTTGGTAAGTAGCATAATCTAACCAAGTAATTCCTGAATCTTTGGAGAGCTGAACTATACAAGAATCTGAGGAACTATCGACGTCGTAATAATGCCAAAATGTAAGTGAATGAACAGAATCTATGGTGCCCGGAATACCATAAATAGAATCGGACCATACCATAAATGCGCTAGTATTGGATCTGCCGTAAGTGTTCAATGTATCGGTTTGAATCGCCTGTCCTCCATACAGCGACGCAGGAAATCCAGTTTTGCTCACAGAGCCTATTTGCCAAATATTATTTATTAGCGTGGTATCTATCTGAAAATGAAAGGCAGTAGTTTGTTTACCGCTAAAATCTGTGCTGTCTATGGATCCTCCGTACAAAGGCGAATTAACCCCTTGTGTGCAAGAAAATTGACCAGTAGCAATTTGACCACAAACAACAAAAACAAAAAACAAGATTCCCTTTTTCATAAACTAAGTTTGTGGAAAGGTACAAAAAATAATTTATGACACTTTACCATAATTTTATAGATATTCTGAAAAAAGAAATTTACCCGGCCAAAATTATAATCGAAAGCGGTAAAATAATTTCTGTAAAAAAAACAGAAGAGGCTTGCAAAAACTATATTTTGCCAGGCTTTATTGATGCGCATGTACATATAGAAAGTTCGATGCTGCTGCCATCGGCTTTTGCCAAAATTGCAGTAACCCACGGCACGGTAGCCACCGTCAGCGATCCGCACGAAATAGCCAATGTATGCGGCATTGCGGGCATTGATTACATGATAAATAATGGCAAAAAAGTGCCCTTCAATTTTTTCTTTGGTGCGCCCAGTTGCGTGCCAGCTACTAGTTTTGAAACGTCGGGAGCGATAATTGACAGTGCGCAGATTGATGAACTTTTATCGCGAAAAGATATTTTATATTTATCAGAAATGATGAATTACCCTGGCGTGCTATTTGAAGATGACGAAATAATGAAAAAAATAGCCGCGGCAAAAAAACATAATAAACCAATTGACGGACACGCGCCGGGATTGATGGCCGAGCAAGCAAAAAAATATATAGCTGCCGGCATTAGCACAGACCATGAATGTTACACAAAAGAAGAAGCCCTGGGCAAATTAAAACACGGCATGAAAATTTTAATCCGCGAAGGAAGCGCGGCCAAAAATTTTGATGCACTTATAGATTTGCTGCATGATTATGAAGATGATATAATGTTTTGCTGCGACGATAAACATCCTGACAAATTATTGCTTCATCATATAAATCATCATGTGAAAAGGGCGCTGGCAAAAGGTGTTGATTTATTTAAGGTGTTAAAAGCCGCCTGTATAAATCCTATCCTGCATTATAATTTACCCGTGGGGCATTTGCGCGCGGGCGACCCCGCAGATTTTATCATTATTGATAACACCAAGGATTTTACTATTTTATCAACTTTTATAAAAGGCGAAAGTGTTTTTCATGAAGGAAAAAACTTAATTCCTGAAGTGAAGGAAGTAGCAATCAATAATTTTAATTGTGAAAAAATAAAAGTCGAAGATTTAAAAATAAAATATACTGGTGCAAAAAAAATAAAAGTGATAGAAGCTTTGGATGGGCAACTTGTTACCAATTGTCAGGTCTCAAATGTCTTAATTCAAAATGGATTTTGTGTTTCGGGTATTGAAAATGACATTCTCAAAATAGTCGTCATTAATCGTTACCAACCTGCCCCGCCTGCCATAGCATTTATCAAAAATTTTGGATTGAAAAAAGGGGCGATTGCCTCAACTGTTGCGCATGATTGTCATAACATAATTTGCATTGGCATCAGTGATGAAGAAATGGCAAATGCAATGGATGCTTTGATAAAAGCCAAGGGCGGAATTTGTGTTACCGAGAATGGCGAAACCGATATGTTGCCCTTACCCATTGCCGGACTAATGAGCTTGGACACTGCCTATAATGTTGGAAAAATTTACAGCCGTTTAGATAAAAAAGCGAAGGAATTAGGTAGCACACTTTCTTCGCCATTTATGACGCTGAGCTTTATGGCGCTGCTCGTAATTCCTAGTTTGAAGCTTAGTGATAAAGGGTTGTTTGACGGAGAGAAGTTTGAGTTTACAGATTTATTTGTTGAGTAAAATAAAACCGTAGCCCTGCAATGTAGCTTTATCGCCGCTCACCTTCATGGATATAATTGGGCAATCTGGAAAATCTACTTTATGAGAAACAAAAAATGGCACACAGCTTTCGTTAGAATAATTTTTATCCAAAAAATAATTTGTAATCTCAAATGTATTAGAATCAGACTGTAGCGTAATACGATAATCAAAATCGCTGTTGAGATTTAAACTTGTCGTAGTGACAGAATCTAAACCAAATACTGGCGCAATAACAACGGTTTCTTGTTGTACAAGGTTGGTAAAAGTTGTCGCTTTTTCGTAATAATTAATAATTATAGAATCGTTGGCCACGTTCGTATAACCTACAAAGTTTATTTCTATGCTTTGTGAAAATTGGCAATTAATTGTTCGGCATCTGCACGCACTTAATAGAAAAAGTGTGATGGTAAGTATTAAGAGTACTGAAAACCTCATTACACAAATTTACCACATTCTCTATATGAAAAATGTATAAAAGCAGTATACAATTTATATTTTTGAAAAAAATGTACTTTATGAAAACAGTTGGCGCTACGTGTACCTTTTTATTTTTATCATTTTTAAGTTTTGCCCAACTACCCCAAACAGAAATTTGGGTATTCGATTTGCAACAAACCAAAGCGGGATACAGCATTAGCAATCCTACCAAAATTGCAGCAGGCAGTGGCTATAATAACCAACCCTATTTTACGCCTGATGGCAACACAATGTATTTTGTAAGCAATGGAAAAAAAGGTGGTAAGACGGATATTTATAAATATGATTTTAAGGCAAAGAGAAAACCAATAAAGCAAATTACAAAAACCAAAAACGAAGCAGAATACTCGCCCATGCTCACGCCCAATATGGAGCGTATCAGTTGCGTGCGGGTAGCTAAAGATACTGTTACTCAAAACCTGTGTACTTACAATTTGAAAGGCAAAAATCCTGCCATTCTTTTCCCGGAATATAAAACGTTTGGGTATTACACTTGGCTGAGCCAAATTGATTTATTGTCTTTTCATTTGCCTGAGCCATTTGCACTAATGCATCATAATGATGCGTATAAAAAATATGATACAATCTATGAAAACATTGGGCGAACTATTGTAAATAATAAAGGGCAAATATTGTATGTGGACAAAAGTGATAGCACCAATTGGCAAATAAAAATGCTGAATAAAAAACGTGTGAATGTAAAAAAATATAGGAGCTATGATGCCGACAAAGTTGTTGCCTCAACGCTCGAAGGTGAAGAGGACTTTGCGGTGCTGCGCGGCAAAGATTTGCTGATGGGCAAAGGCGGATTTATTTACCGCAAACAAAATGCGTTCAACGATACGACAACTCAATGGGAACCTTTTTTGGATATGAACCATCATCAGCTGTATAATTTTTACCGAATTGCTGTGGCGCCATTTGCCAACAGAATAGCCGTGGTAACTTATACTGGCAAAAAACCGTAGCGAAAAAAGCGTCCAACAAAAAAAGTTAGAACTGCTTTGTGGAATAATTGAGCGCCTTGCATCTCATTGAAAACAAAATATTTTTAATTATGAAACGCAAACAAATTTTCGCCATCCTGCCAGTACTTGGAGTTATCGGTATTCTTTTATTCTCCTCTTTTTTTAACCCACAAAAACGCGGAGATGTCAATCCCGAGCCCGACCCAAATCCTGAAATAAAATATCGTGGACAATCAAAAAAAACGAAGAAGAACGGGCTTGTGCGGCTTTCTTCAGGTTTTCAAAATGATTATTTCAGCAATCAAAAAAACGAAGGTTTTTACTATGTAGAAATTGAAGCAGACCGTTTTCAAAATGCGAATTACAATCGCCCACCCATGAACCTATCGGTAGTAATTGACCGCAGTGGCTCTATGAGCGGCGAAAAAATCAGGAACGCAAAAAAAGCGGCCAACCATGTGGTGGATAATTTGCAGGAGGATGATTTTTTATCCATTGTAATATATGATGGCGAGGTAAATACAATTCACCATCAAGCCCCTGTAAAAGATATAGTGGCTATCAAAAATAAAATAAATCAAATAACCGACCGTGGTGGCACCAATCTAATGGGCGGCGCAATGCAAGGCTACGAGGAGGTAAATGCATATTATCGTAGTGGCTACATTAATCGTGTGTTGCTACTCAGCGATGGTTTGGCCAACGAGGGAATTACGGATCCTGCTAAAATTAAAAAGATTGTGCAGGGGAAATTTAGAGAAGAAAATATTGCAATTTCTACCTTCGGGGTGGGTAATGATTACAACGAAGATTTAATGACCGCCATGGCAGAAAGTGGTAATGGAAATTATTATTTTATTT
>JBBSPP010000231.1:0-5337 GCA_038258625.1 Chitinophagales bacterium | reverse complement strand
TGCCTTTAGCCGCAACATTTACCACAGATTCTGTTAGTTGTTTCGGCGGTAGCGATGGGCAAATACAAGTGAATACTACGGGTGGTACAACTCCATATAGTTTGACAATAGTGCCCGGTAATGTTACCAACACGACAGGCTTATTTACAAATCTTACCGCAGGTACTTACACCGTAAATATTACGGATAGCAATGGCTGTCCGTTTGCAGTCAGCCCAATCCAAGTGTTGCAACCCACGCAAGTTTTATTTACTGCCGTGAATGTGGTTGACGTAGTTTGCTTCGGTGATAGTACAGGTGAAATTTCAGTAACGGCTGCAGGCGGCACAGGAACTATTTTGTTTACAATTTCGCCAAATATTGGCACACAAAACCCAAGCGGAAATTTTACAAACTTGGCGGCAATTACCTATACCATTACCGCAACGGATGCAAATAGTTGTAGCACAACAACCTTGGTAACTGTAAACGAAAACCCACAAATCAGAATTATTTCTTTCAACTTTACCCAGCCAAATTGTAACGGCGATAGTAATGCAACACTCAACTTTACAGCAATTGGTGGGGTAGGCGGGTTGCAATATTCGTTTGACGGCGGTGCGTATAATAGTGATACCTCACACACAAATTTGGGTGCAGGCAGTTATACATTAAGTATAAAAGATGCACTCGGGTGTACATTAGATACTTCACTCACCATTACAGAACCTGCCCCTGTAGGTGTAGCAACTGTGCAAATAACACCTACAACTTGCGGAGATTCTGAGGATGGAAAAATTGTTATTCAAGCATCGGGCGGACGACCATACTATAATTATTATCGCCGCCCAGGCATAGCCTTCAACCGAAATGGTATTTTTTATAATTTGAAAAAAGGCACTTACACCATCACGATTGTCGATAGTTCGGGTTGCGAATTTGATACCACAATTAACATGCTTTCCAACCAAAATCCAATGCAGACAAATATTACAAAAACTGATCTGGAATGCAAAGGATACGGAATTGAAGGCACTGCAAAAGTGGATGTAAGCGGTGGTGTACCTCCGTATGTGTACCTCTGGAGTTCTACGCCAGCATCCGTTAACTCCGAAGTTACGGGCTTGCGTTTCGGATATCATTTTGTAGAAGTGATTGACAATGTAGGTTGTAAGATAAGTGATACAACCTACATAAATCCTGGCGAGTGTTGCACGGAAGTTTTCTTGCCAAATGCTTTTAGCCCGAATGGTGATGGACGAAATGATGAATTTAGAATCATTGGTACAGCAGGTATTGAGCTACAACAATTTGAAATATTTAATCGTTGGGGTCAGCGCGTATGGCAGACATATACTTACACAGATTCATGGAATGGATTGTACAAAGGCGAAGAACAAGCCATTGGGGATTACTATTTTGTTTACAGATATAAATGTATCACCGATGGAAAAGATTATATCCGCAAAGGGAATTTAACGTTAATAAGGTAGGAAAATTGTTTTTGTAATAGTGAAGCCACAGCTTTACCCTGTGGCTTTTTTTTGCGTCATCCCTTTATTTTGAAAGGAGAATTTTGATTGTATTAAAATTAAAAAAATAATGGCAAATGATACAACTCGTAAATTTAATTTCTGGGGTTAGGCGGCTTTGCAATTTCACAATAAGTATTTTTTTTAGATTTCAAAATCTAGTTCTGTTTTTTCTTTTAAAAACTATTCAGCAGTAAAAAAAGCGCCCTGAAAAATAAATTCCAAGACGCTTTCCCCCTAAACTAAAAAAGTAAATAGTGCTTTATAATTTCAATGTTATTCCAAACTTGCCGCCGCTAAAGGCATTACCAGTCCCTCCTTCAAAATTGATGCCGAACCGCTCGGTGAAATAGTATCGTCCGCCTATTTGGCCACCAAAGTTTGGTCTTGACGCATCAGGTCCGTTATAGTCATTGGGCGATAGCCATAAGTAATGACCAACGTTTGCCCCAGCATAGAAATCAAAATTCTGCGGAATTTTTAGCAATGAATTAAAATGATAATTGGCATTAGCAGAAACGCCTACAATGGCATGATTATAATCATTATTACGCCAACGGTCTCGATAGCCCCTTACAGATAACTCACCGCCCACTGTAATATCTTTATGCACGCTCACATCAAACCCAACATAAGCAGGTAGGCCCCAGCTCGATACACCTGCGCCTGCATTCAGTTGTGCTTTACCTACGGGCAACGGGCTTTGGGCAAATGCCGTGGTATAAATACATAAAATTAGAATTGTCAATAGTGCTAATAGTTTTCCCATAATATTTTTTTGTCTTATTTCAAAAGCAAAGTTGTACAGGATAAATATTGAGATGATACAGTATCCGTACTTTTCATTATAAAATCTTCACCTCTCAACGGTATGTTAACTAAAGCCTCAGTTTTTTATTATATTATTGCTTTTCACTTAAACATTTAAAAAAACAAACATGGGACTATTTTCATTTATAAAAGAGGCAGGTAAAAAAATTTTTAAATCAAAAGACGAAGAAACAACGGCCAACCCAAGCGTAAGCACCGAGCAAGTAACTACAAATCAAAAATCGGCAATGGATACATTTATTCAAAAGCACGGATTGAACATTGAAAATTATGAATTAAAATTTTTGGGCGGAGGCAAAGTAAGCTTGCACGGCAATGCATCTACAAAAGCTGATTACGAAAAAGCAGCCCTCATAGCAGGCAACATTGTGGGCATTGACGAGGTTGATAATCAAATAACTATTGGTGCCGAAGCCGAGGCAGTCGATAGTCAATTACACACCGTAGAAAAAGGCGATACACTTTGGGCAATTGCAACTAGTTTTTATAATGATGGTACAAAGTATCCTATAATTGTAGAGGCTAACCAACCCATGATAAAAGACGCGGACGAAATTTATCCTGGTCAGGTGTTGCGCATTCCTGCATTAGGCGAATAGTTATTTTGTAAAAATAAAATTTTGCGATACCACCTTTTATAGGTGGTTTTTTTATGCTAGCAATAGAATGAAATATAAAAATAGGTTGGTCTTAAATATTCGACCCTCGTTCTTTATATTTGTCTGTCACGATAATTATCGGAACAAAAAAATTAATTAATACTATATGAAAAGATTACTGATTGTACTATTGGGTGTTATACTATTCGCCCCAGCACGCGCCGACGAAGGTATGTGGATACCAATGCTCATTGGTCAAAATTTTGAGCAAATGCAGAAACTGGGATGGAAAGGCACTGCTGAGGATATTTACAGCGTTAATAAAAGCTCGCTCAAAGATGCCATTGTGCATTTTGGTGGGGGCTGCACCGCCGAAATGATTTCGGCAGATGGGCTAGTAATGACCAATCACCACTGCGGCTATGGCAATATATCGGCACTCAGCACGGTAGAAAATAATTACCTTATGAATGGTTTTGTAGCCAATACAAAAGAAGCAGAATTGCCTGCACCTGGCTTGAGTGTAAAGTTTTTGATCCGCATGGAAGATGTAACCACCCGCGTGCAACAAAAAATTGGGAATGCCTACGGCGAAGATGTAAACAAGCGCCTAAGTGAGGTAACCAAAGAATTGGAAACAGAAAATAGCAACAATGGCGCCTACGACGTGGATGTAAAAAGTTATTACACAGGCAATAAATACTATATGCTGATATACGAAGTATATACAGATGTACGCTTGGTAGCCGCACCGCCAGAGAGTCTTGGCAAATTTGGTGGCGACACAGATAATTGGATGTGGCCGCGCCATACTTGCGATTTTAGTATGTTCCGTGTGTATTCCAACAATAATAATCGACCAGCAAAATACTCCAAAAATAACCGTCCGTACCAACCGCGTCATCATTTACCCGTTTCTTTAAAAGGGGTAAAAGATGGAGACTTTTCAATGATAATGGGTTATCCTGGGCGCACTACTCGCTACCTTACGAGCTACGGTATCGACCTTGCCGTGAATGATTATAACCCGACTATTGTAAATATCCGCGATAAAAGATTGTCAGTAATGCGCGATGTAATGAAGCGCAAACCCGCCGTGGATTTGCAATATGCTAGCACATACGCATCGGTAGCCAACTATTGGAAATATTATATTGGTCAAACTGAGCAACTGAAAAGATTAAAAATTTATGATCAAAAAAAGAATGAAGAAGCAAGTTTTGATCGTTGGGCACAGAAAGATGCGCGCTATCTCAAAAACCTTTTTACTGATTACTCGGCGGCTTATGCCAGTTACAAACCCTATGTAAAACATGGCTTATTGTACCGCGAAGCATTTGGCGCACCCAAACTTACGCAGCTGGCTTTGTACGTGGCACGATTGCAAAAAATGGTGGACGATAAAGCTGACACCGAAAAAATAGAAGCCCAACTAAAAGCTATTAAAGCCGCGCGCACATCGCTCATGGAAAGTATGGATGCTGAGCTAGAGCAAAACTTGTTTGCTGCCATGAACCAAAAGTTCTACGAAGAAGTACCACGCGCGCAGCACCCATCATTTTTTAGTAGCGAAATGTTTACGCGTTTTGGTTCTCCCAATAGCGATGAAACATTTAAGAAATTTGCCAGCTATATGTTTGAAAACAGTTCCTTGCTAGATGATGAAAAGTTTGACCGCATGGCTACCCCGTCTGGCGTTGCACAACTTTTGCAAGACCCTGCCGTGCAATACGCCATGAATGTGCGCAACAATTATGATGATAACTACAGCAAAATTACTGATGATTATCAGTACGAGCGTTTTGAGCTAGACCGTGCTTACATTGGCGGCATGCTGGCAAAAAATAAAAATAAACTGATGTACCCGGATGCCAATAGCACCATGCGCGTATCATTTGGCCAAGTAAAAAGCTATGCGCCTAAAGACGCCGTGAGCTTTTCGTATTACACCACCAATGATGGCTTGTTGGAAAAATATTTGCCTGGCGACAGCGAGTTTGACCTCCAAACAAAAATTGTAGATCTGCTCCGCAACAAAGATTTTGGCGATTATGCCAATGAGAAAGGCGAGCTAGTAACCTGCTTTATCACCACCAACGATATTACGGGTGGCAACAGCGGCAGCCCAGTTATCAACGCCAATGGCGAGTGGATAGGCGCAGCTTTTGATGGTAATTGGGAAGCCATGAGCGGCGACATTGCATTTGATGCTCGCTACAAGCGCACCATAGTAGTTGATGCCCGTTACATTATGTGGGTAATTGATAAAGTGCTAGGCGGCCGTCCGTTGTTGGATGAAATGACGATACGCAACTAGCATTATGTGAAATCCTGATAGCTATCAGGACAAAAATATGTTTTCTTACCAAAATTTTTAATACTGAACCCACCTCTTT
>JBBSPP010000230.1:0-5344 GCA_038258625.1 Chitinophagales bacterium | reverse complement strand
GCTATTGCTTCTTCTAATGTTGATTGCATGATTTTTTTTACTCTCTCACATTATTTTGTTTAAATAAAGCCACATGCTAACTACTTAAAAATCTAAAAACGACGGAGTGCTGCAAGCTAGACATAATATTTTAGAGGAGCTATATTATTAAATAACGCTATTCTCTTTCTCGGCCCAGTCTCTGTCACGCTATTGCGTGCTAGTTCTTGGCAGCTGGAAGCGCACTGGAAATTTAATTGAAATCATTCTACTATCCTAATCCGCCGGGAGCTCACCTTTGGAGAGAAATTCAGACCAAAACAAATGTGGAGTGGGATGTTTTGAAGCAAAATTTAGCACTGAATTTTTAATTTTTACATTTAACACCCTCCCCCATTTTACAAAACTTTATACAAATAATATAAAAAATAACTAAAATGAAAACCCACCTTTACGCCCGAAACAATAAATGATAATATGATGAATTTAAGAGCGACAGTAATCCTCGGTATTTGTATGGCTTTAGGCTTTACATCTTGCGTAAGCAAAAAACAATACGAAGAAGTGCAAACAAGCCTAGCACGCGCTAAGGGCGAATTGCGAACCTGCAATGACGATTTATCTTCCTGCAAAGGAGATTTGAAAGCGGCACAAACATCGCTCAATCTTCGTCAGGAACAATTTGACGACCTCCGCGACCAACTAAAAGATACTAAAGATCAACGCGATAAGCAGGTTACACAAGTGGGTAACCTAGCGGTATTATCACAATCTGCAAGCGATAATATTAAGGAAACGCTTAGCCAATTAGAAAATAAAGACAAATACATCCGGCTATTACAAGCTGCAAAAACCAAAGCTGATTCTATCAATTTGGCACTTGCCGTGAATCTTAAAAAAGTTTTGAAAGACGGTATTGACGACCAAGATGTAGAAATTAAAGTTGACAAAACGGTGGTATTTATAAACCTAAGCGATAAAATGTTGTACAAAAGCGGCAGTTCAGAACTTACCACACGTGCCGGCGAAGTGCTAGAAAAAATTGCCGCTATTATACAATCACGCCAGGACTACGAAGTAATGGTAGAAGGCTATACAGACAATGTGCCAATTAGCAATAGTTGCATGTTGGACAATTGGGACTTAAGTGTAAAACGTTCTACCTCGGTAGTGCGCGCCCTACAATATAGTTACGGCGTTGATCCAAACCGCTTGATAGCAGCGGGTCGTGGCGAATACAATAAAATAGCTAGCAACGATAGCGAAGCTGGTAAAGCAATGAACCGCCGTACGCGCATAATTATTTTGCCAAAACTCAATCAATTCTACGATTTGCTAGATCCTGAAAAAGCGGTAAAGCAATAGGATTTTTGGATTGAAAAGGTATGGGAGGTTTAAAAAAGTTTTAGGGTTTCTAAATATTCAAAAGTTTATAACGAGAGGCGGTCAATATTTTGACCGCCTCTTTTTTCTTCTCCCAAAACTCTGACCTGCACTCACCAAAGAATCTTTCTTAAAAAAGCAAATTGTTGCAGAAAATTTGCAGTAAATCGATCATCATTTATGAACCAAATTTTTACGGCAAATGCCGTATAGTTCAAAATGATTTTGCATCATTTCTTTGTATTTAAATAAAAACAGAAATTATGAAAAACGTAAAATCACTAATCATCCTTAGCTTATTAGCACTAACATTTACTCAATGCAAAAAAGATGAACCCGCCACACCGGCTACTGGATGCGCTGCCAACACTTGCGCACACACACTAGGTAGCGGCCAAACGGCAGGCACTGTTGCGGCCAGCACGGTGGGCATGCACAACCTGACCATGCAATACGCAACTGCTGCCAGCCCATACACCGATGGCACAACGGGCGAGTTTGAAATTACATCAGACAATAAACTCGTTGTGAAATTAGATGGCAAATGCGTTACACTTTCCAATCCTTATCAAACCGGCACTTCGGAAGTTACCTATGTAGATAATTGTGAATTCAATTTAATTTTTGGTGTAAGCGAAAAAAACGGTGGTGGACTAAATGAAATAAATATTGGTAGCCTAGGTACGCCCACTACTTTCTTAGGACAATTTCACGATTAAATTTTTTGAAAGTTCAATAGCAAAAAAGCATGGCACACATTGCCGTGCTTTTTTTATTTCGATTAAAAACAGGATTACGATTCTCCCCTTTTTAAAAAAAATACTGTTTAGATATTATCTTCACGCCTCAATGAAAAAAATAATTTTTGTACTATTTGGGTTTTTATTTTTAGCAAATTCAAACTCTGCGCAAGCCCAAAATAAATATCCCTTCGATTCTACCCTTTTCACAAAATATGAATTTCGTAACATTGGCCCATTTCGCGGCGGTCGCGCGAGCGGCGTTTGCGGTGATTATAAAAACAAAAATGTGTTTTACATGGCCACAACGGGCGGCGGCGTTTGGAAAACAAAAGACGCTGGGCAACATTGGCAAAATAGTAGTGACGGATATTTTGGTGGTAGCATAGGCGCCGTAGAAGTGGCAAAAGATGACCCGCTAGTAATTTATGTAGGTACTGGCGAAAGCACCCTGCGCGGGAATGTAAGCGAGGGAGAAGGAATGTATAAATCAACCGATGGCGGACGCACTTGGCAATTCATAGGATTAAAAGATAGCCGGCATATTGCCAAAATTGTAATTCATCCAAAAGATAATAACATAGTTTATGCAGCCGCGGTTGGCCATCTTTTTGGACCTAACAAAGAGCGTGGCATTTTCAAAACTATTGATGGCGGCAAAAGTTGGGACAAGATTTTATACGTAAACGAAGAGGTGGGCGCGGCCGATATTGTAATGGACCCCACAAACCCAAACATCCTATTTGCCAGCACATGGAAAGTGCGCCGCACGCATTATGATTTTAGCAGCGGCGGCCAAGGAAGCGTATTATGGAAAAGCACAGACGGTGGTAAAACATGGAATAATATTTCGAAAAATAAAGGGCTGCCCACAGATACGCTTGGCATTATTTGCATCGCCATTGCACCAAGCAACCCCGATAAAATTTACACGATTATCGAAAGCCGCACGGGAGGATTATTTGCCAGTGAAGACGGCGGGCTAAATTGGGAAAAGAAAACCGATGACGCAAATATTCGACAGCGAGCCTGGTATTTTAGCCGCCTTGCCGTGGACCCGCAAAATGAAAATTTGCTGTACGTCTGCAATGTAAATTTTCATAAAAGTACGGATGGTGGCAAAAATTTTAGTGTTGTAAATACGCCTCATGCCGACCACCACGGTATCTGGATAGACCCTGAAAATGGACAACGAATGATTATTGCTGATGATGGTGGCGCACAAATTTCTATGAACGGCGGCGAAAGTTGGAGTACTTATATGAACCAACCTACGGCTCAATTTTACCGCGTCAGTACGGACAATCATTTTCCGTATCGCATATTGGGTTGCCAGCAGGATAATAGCTCGGTGCGTATTGCAAGCCGCACCTATCATGGCGATATTAATCAGCAAGATTGGGAGCGCAGCGCAGGTTTTGAGAGCGGCCATATAGTTGCCGATCCGCTGAACCCTGAAATTGTTTATGGCGGAAATTACGGCGGCTATCTTTCGCGCTACAATCATACCACCAAAGAAAATCGCACGGTGAGTGTATGGCCTGTAAGCCCAATTGGCAACGGTGCCGATGCGCTCAAATATCGTTTTCAATGGAACTTCCCTATTTTCTTTTCGCCACACAATCCTAAAAAATTATATACCGCTGGCAACGAACTTTTTGTAAGTTATAATGAAGGCCAAAGTTGGGAATCTATTTCGCCAGATTTGACAACGAATGACAAAAGCAAACAAGCACCAAGTGGGGGTACCATTGCAAAAGATAATACAGGCGTAGAATATTACTGCACCATTTTTGCCGCCGCCGAAAGCCCAGTGGAGAAAGATGTAATTTGGACGGGCAGTGATGATGGCCTCGTACATGTATCGCGCAATGGTGGTAAAAATTGGGACGATGTAACGCCCAGAAATTTGCCCGCATGGACCATGATAAATTGTATAGAACCAAGTAATATAAACGGCGGCACCTGCTATATAGTGGGCACCCGTTACAAGCTGGATGATGAAACGCCCTACATTTTTAAAACAAAAAATTATGGCCGCACCTGGACGAGTATTACAAAGGGCATCCCCGAAAATTATTTTGCCCGCGCCATCCGTGTGGATGATTTGAACCCCAATATTTTATACTGCGGTACGGAAAAAGGGCTGTTTATTTCTTTTGACGAAGGTGAGCGTTGGCAACCCTTTCAGCTTAATTTACCTGCTGTGCCAATTACCGATTTGGCGGTAAAAGATAATAGTTTAATTGTTGCTACACAGGGACGCAGTTTTTGGGTAATGGATGATTTGAGTTTTATTAATCAGGTGAACAATGAAAAAGTAGAAACGAAAGATATTCATTTTTTTACACCACGTGCTACTTACCGTATGAATGGTTGGCAAAATAAAGGCGTTAAAAATACAGGCATGAATCATGCCGGTGGTGTGGTGCTAAATTTTTGGTTGGGCGAAAAATTTCATGATAGTATGAAAGTAGAAATTACTATAAAAGATCAAACGGGCGAGGTAATAAAAACGATAACAAGTAAGGGCGACGATGCCGACAAAAACTTTGTACCCGAAATTGGCATGAACGAATACGCTTGGGATATGCAAATGAAGGGCGTAGAAAAAATAGATAAAATGATACTGTGGAATGGTAGTGTGGGTGGTTACAAAATTCCGCCAGGCATGTACACTGCCGAGCTCCAATTATACCGACCAATGCAAGGCGCCATTATGGTACAACCAAAAATTGTAAATGTTGAAATACGAAAAGATGTAAACTACGAAGCAAGTGATCGAGATTATGAAGCACAATTTGCCTTCCTAAAAAAAGTGCGAAATAAATTTTTTGAAACACAAGAAACTTTAAAAAATATTAAAAGCGTAGAACATCAAATGGCAAAATTAAAATCAACCATGGGCGAAAGTTACCCCGCAGATTTGGACAGCCTCGGTAAAAAAATAAACAAAAAACTAGGTGAGGTAGAAAGTAATTTATACCAAAACAACGCGAAGAGTTTTCAGGATGTGCTCAATTATCCTATCAAGTTAAATGATAAACTAGCAGGGATTTTTAACGCTGCCAATCAAGAAACGGCCCCTACAAAACAAGTGAAGGAAGCGTATCTTCAAATTGCGGATTTGATAAACGTAGAAATAAATTTATTCAATAATATCATAAATACAGAAGTGGCGGCTTACAATAATTTGGTTCGCGAAAAGCAGATAGATTACATTCAACTAAAAGTAGAAAAAG
>JBBSPP010000229.1:0-5346 GCA_038258625.1 Chitinophagales bacterium | reverse complement strand
TATTTTCTAAGATTTGTTTGATTGGGTATAGCTGTTTTTTGCTGCCCAGCGCGCCGTGTAGTAAAAGTATTTTTTGTTTCATAAAAAATGAGATGTTTGCTAAATGTAAGAAATGGGATAGATATTTTATACTTGCTCCTCATGCATCCAGCGCGGCAAGGGTGGTGCGGTGTAGTTTTTCATTTTTGTAATCAAATCATCAATACACTTACTGACGATAAACAATTCTAAATTTACCGGGCGCAGAAATTGTTTGTCAATCATACTATTCATAAAATCCAAAAGCGCATCGAAATATCCGTTCGTATTTAAAATGCCAATTGGTTTTTGATGCCTTCCGAGTTGTGCCCAAGTTAGTATTTCAAAAAACTCTTCCAGGGTGCCAATGCCACCAGGCATCATAATAAAACCATCGCACAAATCGTGCATTTTCATTTTGCGCTCGTGCATACTTTCTACAGTTATGAGTTCAGAAATATCTTCGTTTACCACTTCTTTTTTTAGTAAAAAAGTAGGAATGATACCAATAACCTTTCCGCCAGCTTTCATTGCAGCTTTTGAAACGGCGCCCATCAAACCAATTTTTGCACCGCCATATACGACGGTAATATTTTGCGCTGCTAAACTTTGTCCCAGCAAACTTGCTTCACTTTCAAATTCTTTTTCCGCTCCCAAACTAGAACCGCAAAATATGGTTATGCTTTTCATATAAATTATTATGTGCTAAAATAAGCCTTTCAAAAAAACTTGAATCGCCACTAGGGGTAAACCTACAGATAGTTGTCTTATAACTACATAAAACAGAAACGAATTATGAAAACAACAATCAAACTTAGCATTATAACGCTTTTAGCTGCTTTCGCGTTTGCTTCATGCAGCAAGGAACGAATTAAAGGAACAGGCTCAAACGTCACCGAAACATTCAATATTTCAGATTTTTCAAAAGTCGATTTGTCATTTGGCGCAAACGTAAATTACATCTACGATAATAATTATTCGGTAGAGGTGGACGCGCAGGAAAACGTAATAGACGCAATGGATATAGAAAAAAATGGCAGCACAATTTGACTAAAATTTAGAAAAGTAACTGATTTAATTAAGTACAACAAAGTAACGTTTACCATCCGCAGCCCACAGTTTGAAGGTGGAAATGTAAGTGGTAGCGGCGATGTATTAGTGAGCGGAAATTTTAGAAGTAAAAATTTAAATTTTGATGTAAGTGGCAGCGGTAGTATATGGGTACAACAAATAGAAACAACGAATGTTGATGCCGACATTTCTGGCAGTGGGAAAATAGAGGTGCAAAATGGTATTGCCACCAACGTGAACACAACCATTAGCGGGAGCGGAAAAATGCTACTTGAAAATTTGCAAGCTGATAATGTTACTACCAAAACAAGTGGCTCTGGCAAAACGACTGTTTGGGCAAAAGATAAATTGGATGTAACGATAAGCGGTAGTGGCGATGTACATTATAAAGGCAACCCTAGCATTACGAAAATGATTTCGGGCTCGGGAAAAATTCATGAAATAAACTAAAACGGTTTCCACCGCCAACAAAGAATTTATATCTTAGCGTCGTGCCCCAAACATTGGATTCCCATACCACTGTGTCTTTTTTAAAAGGAGATGTGCGCGCCTATGAGGTTACCTACAAACAACTTTTTAAACCACTTTTTATTTATGCATTTACCATGCTTAATGATGAAGCCAAGGCCGAGGGAATCGTGCAACATGTTTTTTTAAAACTTTGGGAAAAAAAAGATACGATAGAAATAAAAACATCGCTAAAAGCATACCTCTATAAAGCCGTACACAATAGTAGCCTCAACGCTATAAAACATATACAAGTAAAACAACAATATGAATCGCATTTAACACACACCATGAAAAACGAATACGCAGAAACACCCGAACGGAGCAATGCCGGTAAACAATTGGAAGGGCGCATCCGTCATGCACTTGCCGAGTTGCCCGAGCAGTGCCGCACGGTTTTTCAGCTTAGCCGTTTTGAAGATTTAAAGTACCGCGAAATTGCTGAGCGATTATCAATTTCGGAAAAGACGGTGGAGAATCATATTGGCAAAGCACTAAAAATAATGCGGGTAAAATTGAGCGATTACTTAGTTAGTATCATCGCCGCCCTTGTAATTTTTCGTGCATTTTTTGTTCATCTACTAAATCATTTTTCATGAGTACGAACAAACACATAGAAGATGAATTGTTGATCAACTACCTCTTGGGCGAATGTAGTGCCGAAGAAAAAGTGTTAATAGAAAAATGGCTAGCAGAAAGTGAACAACATCGAGCGCACTACAAGCAGTTTGAATTTGTATGGGTGCAAAGTAAAAATATCATTCGTGAGGTAGTGGTGGATGAAAACCAAGCTTGGCAAAGATTACAAGCTCGAATGAAAGAACAGGATTTAGTTCATTTGAAAGTAACAAGAACAACCAGATTTAGTGGACGAAAAGTGGCCTTGCTAGTAGGTGCTATTGTATTGCTATTACAAGCATTTTGGTTTTTTAATACAAATGAAAAATCAAAACCAACAATTGTAAAAAATCCTAAACAGGAAATAAATATTATTCAGTCTGCGCAAAAAGGATTGATAGATACGCTAAATGATAAAAGTATTGTAACCTTAAATAAAAATACAGCTCTTGAAGTCCCGAAACAATTTGTCGGTAATGAAAGGCGAGTTTCTTTAAAGGGAGAAGCTTTTTTTGCCATCAGCCATAATAAAGAAAAACCATTTATTATTGAAACGCAAAACGATGTACTGATAAAAGTAATTGGCACATCGTTCAACGTAAAGTCATACCCCGATTATACCGAGGTAATTGTTGAAACAGGCGTGGTAGAATTAAATAATAATGGCGAAGTTGTACGCCTCCGCGCAAATCAAAAAGCGAAAATTTACAAAAAAGATAAAAGCATTACGGTAGAAAAAAGCACCGATAAATTATATCAATACTACCGTAGCAAAACATTTGAATGTGATGGCACGCCGCTTTGGAAAGTTGTAGAAGTGCTCAACGAAGCCTACGAAGAAAAAGTAATCATCAGTAACCGCGACTTGCGAGATATGGCTTTGACCACACAGTTTGATAATGAACCGCTAGATATGGTAATGGAAATTTTGAGCGAGACATTTGAATTTGAGGTAGAAAAACGAAACAACACGTACTTTATAAAATAGACCAATGAAAAAAAAGTTGTTTTTAATTGTAGTAATGATAGTGGTAAATATTGCGATGCTGCAAGCACAAAGCCACCTCAACAAAACCATAACGGTAGATATTCGTAATCAATCGTTGAAAGATGCGTTGATAAAAATGGGCAGTGAAGGCGATTTTAAATTTTCGTATAATAGTAAAAGTGTACCCAAAGATTCCGTGGTGAGCATCTTAGTCGAGAATAAAAGAGTGCTGCACGTGCTGCGCTCCGTTTTTAATTCGACTTATGATTTTAAGGAGGTGGGCAACTATGTAATTATTCGCCGTAAGATTATTGCTACGCAAAATGTGGTAGCAAAAAAAGTAGCCGTATCAGACGACTATTTTATAACTGGTTTTGTAGTAGATGAAGCCAGCGGCGAAAAATTAGGTAACACCACCATCTACGAAAAAATGAATTTGCTTTCGACCATGACAGATGACGAAGGCTATTTTTCTTTAAAGCTAAAAAAGAAATTTAGCATAGCCGAAATAAGCATCAGTAAAGAAAATTATATAGATACCACCATTACGATTGTAAAAAATCATAATCAGCAAATTACGATTGCCCTTACAGAGCAAACGCCTGTGTACGTTTTACGAGAAACAGAAACTGATACAAAGGGTGGTATTGTAGTAGCGAGTGCCAATATTATTGATAATCTTTTCCCCGAAGAAAAAACCTGGGTGGGCAGATTATTTATATCGTCAAAACAAAAAATACAGAATTTGAATTTGAAAAAGTTTTACACTACGCGCACTTGGCAAATGTCATTCATTCCGCCCTACAGCACGCATGGCAGATTAAATGCTCAGGTGGTAAATAAGTATTCGCTTAACATCCTTGGCGGCTACAGCGGCGGTACCGATGTTTTCGAAATGGCAGGAATTTATAACATGAACAAGAAAGACGTAAAATACTTTCAAACGGCGGGGGTATTTAATAATGTGGGCGGCAAAGTAACTGGCTTTCAACTAGCAGGCGTTATGAATAATGTGCAGGATACAGTCAGAGGTTTTCAGGGGGCAGGTATATTAAATACTTCAGCCAGCCTTGTAAAAGGAACACAATTTTCGGGTATTGTTAGCATTGCCAAAAGTATAGAAGGTGTACAATTAGCTGGGATTGCCAATATTGCAAAAGGCAATGTTCGCGGTGCACAGTGGGCGGCAATTTATAACAAAGCTGCCAGCATAAGCGGTATACAAGTTGGCCTAATAAATGTTGTAACTGAAAAAAATACGGGCAGTAGTTTTGGATTAATCAATATATCTAAAGGAAAAAATGACCGTAAGCGAGTGGGATTTATTTATCGCGCACCAAGGAAAAAATAGCACATCACTATATTTTCAATAGGTGCTATAACAAAATTTATTTTTGCCCTTCCAAATAGTGCTTGAGGGCGGCTACCATTGATGGCATGTTGGGCATGGGTGCTTCTATTTGCAACGTGAGGCCAGCCTCAAGTGCGGCTTCTTTTGTTTTGGGGCCAAAAGTCGCAACCGCCGTAGTGCCTTGTTCGTAATTAGGGTTGTTTTCAAAAAGTGATTTTACGCCACTAGGGCTAAAAAATACAAGCACGTCATGATTCTTGCTTATAATATCTTCACAGTTGTTGCACACAGTACGGTACAGCGTGGCTTCGCGCCATTCTATTTCATGTTGGTCCAGCGTTTCGGTTACTTTTTGATGAATTAAATCATTTACCGGCACTATAAATTTTTCTTTTACTCGGTGTTTCATAATAGATGCTAGCAAGCTATCCACGCCGCCTTCACCAAAGAAAATTTTACGCTTACGATACACAATAAACTTTTGCAAGTAAAGCGCTACAGCTTCTGAAATACAAAAGTATTTCATATCACCATTTACTTTTACACGCAGCTCTTCGCACAATCTGAAAAAATGATCAATCGCATTGCGGCTTGTAAAAATAATAGCGGTTTGGTTTTGTACATCAACCTTTTGCTTTCTGAACTCTTTTGAGGTTACACCTTCTACCACAATGAACGGATAAAAGTCAATCGTCACACCAAATTTGCGCTCAAGGTCAAAGTAGGGAGATTTGGGAGAGGTAGGCTCGGGCTGCGAAATGAGGATGGTTTCAACTTTCTTTATTCCAGGTAG
>JBBSPP010000228.1:0-5353 GCA_038258625.1 Chitinophagales bacterium | reverse complement strand
TTTGGTGTTTTTCTTTTTATACTCACCGGCTGTTTTGTCGAAACTAATATTTGGAAAGTTTTTCATACTACTTTCCTCTTCTATTTTAATGACCGATACCCAAAATCCTTTTGCCAAGTTTGGTTCGGACAAATTCCCCAAGTTCAAATCCGACATATCATCAAGAAAGTCTGCCGTATTCGGAACGGCAGCTTTTGCTTTAATGGTATTTATCAGCTCAAGAATCATTTTTTCTCACAGTGTTTTTAAAAAAGCAAGAAATGAAGCGACCATATTTTTATAATAAAAAAACGCTACAGAGCATTGAATTGATTCTGGCCTAGTTATACCTAGTCTAAATATTTTAAGCCAAAATAATTTGGTTGAAAAATGTATTCATAGGTTGAGGCGTCTGGTTCGCTTCATTTCTTATAAGTAAATGTAGTGCTGCGGCTAAGGGTAGATTATACGAAATGAGAAATGTGTGTGGTTCATTAAACCATCGTTGTTTTTTGGGGAACTACCGTATAGCTATAATTAAAACTGATTAATTACTTCAAAAAAACTATTACGCCTACGTACACTAACCGGTACCGTGGTGTTGTCCACCATTTGTATCAGGCCAGATTTTCGATAGTTTTTTATATAATTAATATTCACCAAATGTGATTTGTGCGTCAAGAAGAACACCGTAATCTCCTGAAAAAGTTTAGCAAACTTGCCAATATTATACGAAGACAAAATGGGTTCGGTGTCAGTGGTAAAAATGATAGTGTATTTTTTATACCCTTCGCATCGTATTATTTTTTTTACCTGTATAAAATCCAATCCATGATCTGTGGGAAATGCAATTTTTTGTTGAAGCATATTGCTCTGGCACATTTGATGGAGCATTTTCTGAATTTTGCTCAGGTCATACTTTGCTGTAGTAGTTTTAGAAGGAGCTATAAAAAAATTGTCTTTTTGTTTGCCAAATAATTCTGGCATTTGCTCTCGTTGTTGTGCGGGTATTATTTCAAAATCATTCATAGTAGGGATTAATATGGTGGACTAACAAATTTAATATGTAGCCTGCACAAATCACAACCTTCTGAGTCGTAATTAGTATTTGGTACAATTGACAATGCAATTGGCAGTACATCAGGCGGGATTTCAAAAATTAGATTACGTTTGAGGATATTAGCCTGCGGTAAATGCTACTTTTCCAATTACTTAAAGTTATTTTGAGCTAGAAAAATGACAGAAAAACGCATCGGCTTTTTAGGGCTTTCACTTTTGCACAGTGTCATATTTATTTATGTATTTGGTGCAAAAATTATTCGTATAAATAGTATTTTTTTTGCCGATTGCTGCGACGCAGCCAAAAATTATTATACCTATTATTATTATACCAATGTACAAAAGGGTGGCGGGTTGCTGTTTGAAGGTATGAATTATCCCTTTGGAGAGTATATTTTTTACACGGATAATACACCTGTGCTTGCTATTATTGCCAAGGCATTACACCTTCAAAATTCTATAGGATTTTACAATAGTGTGTTTCTACTGTTGTGGTTTGTGGTTCCATTTGCGGCGTACAACCTATTGCGGCTTTTACAAGTGCGCCCGGTTGTTGCCGCTATTTTTAGCTTTTTAATGTGTTGGACCAATCCGCTCATTAATCATTTTGGCAGCACGGTAAATTTATCATTATTTATTTTTTATTTACTCGCCGCAATTTTTTTTATAAAGCATGTAACAGCCACAAAAGCAAAAACTCAATACAACTATTTGGGCGCGCAAATATTGCTAGTTTATATAGCTTCATTTTTTCACTTGTATTACCTGCCTATTATGTTACTATTTTTAGGCGGCAGCTATTTGGGCTATTCTATTTTTTTTAAGCGGTACAAATTGTTACTTCAGGCTGTTATCCTTGCTGCTGTTTCGGGCGGTGCGGTATTTTTCACCATCTATATTTTTGATGCTTACTACACCATACGGCCAAGTGGCGCCGGTGGCTATGGGTATGATTTGTTCCGCAATTCGGTATCTGATTTGGTAAAATCTTTCACCTATCTTGATTTTCCTAATCCCATCAAATACAACGAATGGAACGATCAAAAATGGGGATTCTTGGGCAATGGATATTTGATGGCTATCCCTTTTATTATTTGCAGCACTTGGTTATTTTTTGTTCATTTAAAAAAAAGTGGGTTTAAACTAAAAACATTGGCTCCATCCAACCGGCTTATACTGAGCATATTGTTGGGCGGGGCGGCGTGCCTTTTTGTAAGCCTTGGTGACAATATTCATATTTTAAATGGTCGTATAAAATTTGATAATATTTTTAATCCATTTTTTTACGGAGCCAAAGTCACCGATTTTTTTACACATTTCAGATACCTGCGCAGATTTTCAGCACCATTTTGGATGGCGTATTTTATTTTACTATCGGCACTATTTAGTATTTTATGGCAACGAAAAAAACTGATCGGAATTTTTCTAAAAAGTTTAATGATTCTCTTTATCCTTATTTCGGGTTTTGATGCGGTACAATACATTTCGTTTCATCATGAAAACTACGAGCGCGATAATTTTTTTACTGATAAAAATTTAGAGTATCTGCCCAAGTTTGAGCCTGGAAAATATGATGCCATTTTCCCAATTCCGTATTTCCATGTGGGTACAGATAATTTGGACTACCTTATTGATGATGACGATGCTTGGAGCCGTCAATTGTATCAACTTTCGGTAAAAAATGCGCTACCACTTATGGCTTGCAAAATGTGCCGTACGCCCTTCAAATTTGCCCAAGACTCTTATAGTTTATTTGCGCCCGAAACAGATAAAGCTTTCGCAACAAGTTTGAAAGATAAAAAAATCTTACTCGTAGTGTCTGAAAATTGTGGTTGGAATGAATCGACCGAGTTGGCCAAAACTTTAAAGTTGGGCGTGGATGCTTTTATTGATAAGCACAACACCAAATTATTATTTACTAAAGACGGCACGCGCTACTACGAAACCACCATGAATTAAGCAATTTTTTAGGTTACCAATCTTTATCTAAAATCTGTGCACCCGCCTTGCCCTTTTCTTTTTCGTCTTTTACTTTTTTCTCTTCGCGGCTTAGAGCGTCTAGCAATTTTTTTGCTTGCTCTTTGCTTAGTTTGCTTGGCTGCGGTTCGGGTTTTTTATTTTTCTCTTTGTCGCCTTTATCATCTTTTGGTTTGCCATCGTCCTTAGGTTTTTCTGGCTCCTGTTTTTTGTCGTTATCCTTATCGTCGTCTTTTTTATCGTCCTTTTTATTTTGCTCGTCTTTTAGTTTTTTTTGCGCATACGCCAAATTATATTTCGTCTCTGCCGAGCTCGGATTTTTTTTCAGCGAGGCTTTGTAATAATTAATTGCCTCCTGCCATTTTTTTTCTTCAGCGTGCACATTACCTGCATTATGATAAGCCGCGGCTCCTACTCTATTATCTTTTGATGTTGTACCTACCGCGTCATATTGTTTTAGTGCTTGCTCGCCATTTTGACCCCGAAAAAAAGCGTTGCCTAAATTAAAGCGCGCAGGTTCTTTTGTTTTGGCTTTTTTATCGGCCAGCGTTTTTTGATATTCGGCAGCTGCTTTTTCGTATTGTTCTTTTTTGTACAAATCATTTCCTGTAGAAATATTTTTATCAAGCACTTGGGCAAACATTATTTGCGGTAGTAACATAAAAAGTACTGTATGAAAAGCCGTGCGCAATCTGCGATTGGGTTTGCGGGATGGCATAAAAAATTCAATAATTAAAAGCACCAACATGATAGCCAAGAAAATCTGAAAATAAGAACTATAATTTGCCAAGCGGCTATCGCCCAAATTTGTTTTGCTAATTTGATCTAGGCGGTGGGTGATCAAATTTACGTCGCTACCAATGTTGGATAAGTTTACAAAAATTCCTTGCCCCGCATCCGCTATATTTTTTAGTTCCGTTGCATTCATTTTTGAAATCACCTCTTGGCCGTCTCTATCTTTTTTAGTATTTCCATCTGGCAATAATATGGTACTACCTTCATCCGAACCTACGCCAACTGTGCAAAGCATTATTCCCTTTTCTCCCAGCTTTTTTGCTTCGCTTATTGCTTTTTCTTCATGGTCTTCACCATCCGAAATTAATACAACAGCCTTATGATTTGCATCTTTGTTATTAAAAGACTCCAATGACATTTGCAACGCATCGCCAATTACAGTGCCTTGGGTAGGTAGGTTTTCGGGGCTGGCTAAGCTCAAATTCATTTTCAGCGCTTCTACATCGCTAGTAAGCGGCACAGATAAATAGGAGCGTCCAGCAAAAAGCACCAACCCAATTCTGTTTCCTCTGAGTTTGTCAATTAACTTATCCGTAAAAAGTTTTTCTTTTTCCAAGCGGCTAGGAGATAAATCTTGAGCGTACATACTATTACTTACGTCCAAGGCAATCATAACATCAATTCCCTTTTGTGGTATTTTTTCTACAGCACCGCGCTTTTGCAAATTGGCCAACCCAACCACGCCCACAAAAAGTGCTGCGATTAATAATATGAATTTCACTTTTGAAAAAAAACCACTATACGATGGCATCAAATCCTTGACCAGGTCTTCTTTCCCAAAAAGATTTATTTTTTTGTTACGCCAAATTTGATAGCCAAAAAATAATAAGACAGCCACGCCCACTAGGAGCAGAAACACAAAATATTCTTGATGCTGAAATCGTAACATAATTTTTTTTCTATAAAAATTATACAGACATGCCAACGGCGGCGTCAGTATAGCTACGCAAAACTACTTGTTGAAAATTTAAAGGAATTGTAAAAAAATGTTTTGCGGGTTTAGCTGATAGGTTTAGCTTTTAGGTTTAAGGTGTGCGGTTTATTGCTGTGGGTAAGTGATAATGCGCACTACTCCAAATGGATTAACTGTTCGCGCCCTACCCCGTTTGATACAAAACTTACTTTTACACCAAGGTAGCTTTCGATATCATTTTTGTATGCAATAAAATTTTGGGGTAAATCATCCACTGTTTTACAGTCCGATAGTTTTCCTTCCCAGCCTTTCTTTTCTTCGTAAAGGGGTTCGCAATCTTCGGGTTCGTATTCAAATGGAAATTCTTGCGTTTCGGCGCCGTTTACCATATAGGAGGTTGCCACTTTTATGGTTTCAAATTCGTCCATAATATCGGTTTTGGTGATGATCAAATCTGTTACACCGTTTATCATGCAGGAGTAATTGAGTGCTACCAAATCCAACCATCCGCACCGGCGCGGACGACCAGTGGTGGCGCCAAATTCACTGCCTAGTTTTCTTAGTTTTTCGCCTGTTTCATCATGCAATTCTGTAGGAAAGGGGCCACCGCCTACTCGGGTGCAATATGCT
>JBBSPP010000227.1:0-5373 GCA_038258625.1 Chitinophagales bacterium | reverse complement strand
GTTTATCTCTATAATTTCGCATGGTTTCGCATTGGCATTGAAATTATTAAAATCAGGTGGTGTAGTAGCGGTAACAGAAGTCGTTGCTTCGTTGGTTGCCATACTACCAAATGTATTCTCTAGAATAGTTATTCCACCACCTATATTCTCACCAACTATGGCAAAATCATACGGCGCATTACTTGTCATACAAATGTCACGGGCTTTAAATGCCGTTAAGTCCTCAAATTGACTTATCAGGGTTAAATCTGTATCGAAATACATAATCCAGTTATCCAGCCAAACACCACCATTACTCTTGTGACCCAATAGAGCATAACCAACTCCAGGTTTGTACGCTGCAGCTACTGGATGTATTACATCAGTTGTTATACTACTATGCTTATAAATTGTACTAGGATTTGTCAGCTGAGTTCCGAACCTATCAAGAAGAGTGACCATAATCCCATTACTATTAGCATTACCTAGACCATTACTTTCTACAGCACGAAACATAATAATAGAACCAGTATTATATGCACCCGAAGGCGATGGGTCAAATTCCAACAGTACCGTTTCATTAATATGGTCTTGGGAGTACGTACTGTTCTCATATTGTATCG
The DNA here is from genome assembly GCA_038258625.1 of Chitinophagales bacterium. Classification (GTDB taxonomy): domain Bacteria; phylum Bacteroidota; class Bacteroidia; order Chitinophagales; family Chitinophagaceae; genus JAGNRR01. The sequence goes on along the minus strand of JBBSPP010000227.1, from coordinate 4,771 downwards.
TCCAATCCACCGGCGTTTGCGCCAACGTTGATGATGCAGAAAATACAAAAATTAGCATTGCCAACAAGGGTACAAAACCCAATTTGTTGTGTCTTGGTGAGCCATTACCTACACCGAAAATGTTTTTTAATTGTTTCATAAAGTTTACTGTTTTGTTGAACCATAAAGGTGCATAATTATAGCTCAAGAGGGGCGGTGAAAAACCCTAATTCTTGGCAAGAAAAACCATGAATTTTTAGTAGGTAAAACCCTGATAATCAATCAGGTAAAACCCTAATTGTAAATTGGGTAAAACCATGAATTTTAAAGGATTATGCCCATTCCTGTTCAGTAAAACCAACCCCTTTTGCAGTTAATAAAAGCCTCCAAACGCAGGCTTTTATTGATAATAATTTTTAAACAAATAAAAGAAATATATTATATGTATTCTCTCTTAAAATACCTAGCGCACCAAAGTCACATTCCCCACTTTTTCGATAACGCTATTATTATCGGGGCAGCGGGCTTTTATTTTCCATACATATACGCCGGGGGGTTGGGGTTTGCCGTTGTACTCGCCCGTCCAACGGTTATCTGGGCTGGTGCTGTGGAATACTTGCTGACCCCAACGGTTGAAAATACGAAACTCCATATTGACCAGGCCAATATTGTTGGGCCCGTAGGTGTGGTTTTTGCGGTTTAGGTTTTCACTATCAGGGCTAAAAATGTTGGGCATATAAATATCGGTGCATTTTACGGTGATGTTTACGGTGTCTCGGTCTTCGCAGCCGCCGGCGCCGCTGCGGAGGATTTGTACATAACGAATGCTTTTGCGCGCGCGCACTAATGCCCTGCCCATATCGTAATTGCCAGGGTCGATTATGTAAATGCCGGGAATCCAAGTAAGCTCGCAGCCGTTGTCGCATTTGTAGTTGGGGCCGCCGAGGATCACTTCTTCGCCATCGTATATTTCGTGGTCGGGGCCGGCGTCGGCGTTGAGGTTGGCTACTGATATGCTTCTGCTGAGCATTAGCTCGCAGTTGCTGGCGTTGCTTTTTATGGTGGCGGTGTAGGTGGTGTTGATATCCGGGTACACTTGGGTGGCGGGGCCGGTGAGGTTGGTAATATTATAATTGGGACTGTAGGTAATGCCGCTAATGCCCGTGGCTAGGATTGTTAGCTCCACCGTATCGCCTATGCAAATGTCTGTTTTTTCGGCGTTTAGGGTGGCGGTAAAGTTTTTATCATAGCGAATATTTACCGTATCGCTCGCCATAAAACAGCCGAGCGTATCCGCCACGGTTACTATATAGGTAGTATCAACGTTGGGGTTTACGGCTATATTTTTTGCGTTGTTATTGCCAATTATGCCCGCTATTGGTTGCCAACTGATAATTTGGGCGGCGGTGGCTAGGGTGCTGCTGATGGTGGCTTTTAGTTGTACACTATCTTTTGGGCCGCAGGCGGTTACATCGGGTGCTGTTACGGTATAGTTTTCTTGTACAAAAACGGTGACGGTATCGCGCGCTTTGCAGCCGCCTGTTAGTTGGCTTACAGCTTCGTAGGTGGTGGTGGTGGTTGGGGTGACGGTTGGGTTTTGGCAGTTGGTACAGCTTAGACTGCCCGGCGTGCCGTTGAGTACATTCCAATTTATATTGCTGCCCGCGCCTGTGGTGAAGAGTGTTACATTATCGCCTGCGCAGATTGATGTATCAGGGATGGTAGAAATACCTTGTTTGCTTATAAATATTTTCATAATGCGCTGATGTTGGTACACTCTGTTATTTGCTTGGCAGGCACTATCTATTATTTTAAATACGATGCTATACATGCCACTATCAGTGGGGAGCGAGTTCCATACAAATAAAGCACGCACACTATCCGTATTACTATTGGTGTATATAATGTTACTACTTGGAATGTTTATATCATGATTGTCACTAATTGTAAGCCGCCCTAATTGTTGTGGCTCTATAAAATCTATGGGTATGCTTATTTGAGAACCTGGGCAAGCGGCAAAAGATAAATCACTACCTATAGCCGCATTTAGCACATTAGCAGAATCCAGGGCTAGCTGTGGGTTGCTATCATAGCTAGTACTATCCGTGGTGTGCATGCGATGATGTCTGTACGATGTAGAAAGCCAAGTACCATTACGGTACTCATCTATTTTGAGGGTTAGGTTTACATGTTGACCGGGCGTTTTGGTTACAAAGCGAATTTCGCCTGTATTCGGATTTACACTATACGTACTGTCACAATCAAAGGGATTATTAAGGGCATTGTATGTAGTACAACCTGGCCCACTTTGACCAGGAATACATTTATAATGTGATACCACACTATCAGATGCTACCAAAATAGTATCGAAAGAAAAGGTAATGGGATTATAAAACGCCAAAACCTCATGTGGTAAAATAACTCCACTGGTATAAGATTGTAAATTGTTATCACGATACGGCACAATGCGCTGCGTGGTAACATCCATACTTGATGTAAACACTAAACTATCCCCTTCATTGTCAAATGAGGTGGGTAAAAATGAAGCTTGCTTATGTGTTTCTCGCACTATATCTACCTCGCTAATATAGGCAGGCATACTATTGGGCTGTAAATTGCTGAATTGGATAAGGGCATTTGGCGCGTATTCAAAATTTGGACGGTGATAAGTACCATTTATAAGCACCTCTGGCAATTGGCATGGATACTCAATATTTGTTGAACTATCAGCAAATGCGTATTGTGTAGATACATTACTAAAACCTCCAGGAGATCCTGCATTAGGTCCATGCCGGGTACTTATTTGCCATTGGCCACATTTGTAGGGCAAATAAATAATAGTATCCACCCAATATGAACGCATATATTCAAAACTATCCACAGAAACATATTTTATAAACCCACTACCCTGAGCGGCTGGTAAACCCGGTGGGCAGAACGGATGGATGTAGCCATCTGTACTATCTCCCGTAAACGGATTTTGCGATAGTATATGGGGGTTACCGCCAAACGCCTTTGTGATAGCAATATTTCTAAATTGTTTGCTACAAGTATCTGTAAGGTAAATCTGATCCCACGCACTTAAACTTGCTGTGGTTGAGAACGAAGGGTTGCCTATTACACTCAGGCCGTGAGAAACTCGATTCCAATGCACAAATAGTTGGTAGGCAGAGTCTGCAATATCAGGTCGGTGTTGTAAGATAAGCTCCCGCCCGCCTGTACTTTGTAAAGAACGTTCGACCATGAAGCCTCTTGCAAGTCTACATTGCGCAAATATTTTATTTGATCCAACAGTCGTTAGAAACAAACAAATGAGGATGGATAACGTTATTACATTGCTACTGAAATTTTGTGTTTTCATTGAAACTTGTTTAGTAGGGTAAATATAAGAATTAAAAACCTAGCTGTTCGATATGTTTTTGCGCAGCAAAGTCATATCGAACTTTATGATAAATGGCAGTCTCCGACTGCCTGGTCGCGCCACCGGCGGGGCCAACTAACCCATCACCTAAATCATTTTTTATAGTGTACGTCATGCTCTTTATATTTTAGGTTTACGATTTTAAAAGTAAACCAATTTTTTGTTAACAGCCAAATTATCGTTGCTCAAATGAGTGACCACTACCAAAGCAACATTAAAAATAAATCAACATTTAAAAATCGTATAATGCTAATGGGCCTGCTTCACCTCTCATAATTGTTTTGGCACTGCTATTGGTATATTCTTCGGCAATGCTGACCCAGCCTGCCCGTACCGGATTATTATGTATATAATCTAGTTTTGACTGCATAAAATTGGCGGTCATAATTTCTTCGCCATGATAGCCCGCTTGCCAAAAAATTCTTTTATTATCTTTTTGCAGCAGCCATAGGAGCCATCGTTTTCTGCTTTCTTTTGGATTGTTGTCTATTGCTTTTAAAATTTGCGAGGAGGTAAACTTTTTTATATCTCTAATTATATCGCTCAGCGGTTCTTTTTCCGAGCGCAAAATTAAATGCACATGATTGGTCATTACAACCCATGCATAAACCAATAATCCTTTTTCTTTTTGACAATAGCGTAGGCTGTTCAAAAAAATATCCACATAATCTTGCCGAGTAAAAACATCTACCCATTGATGCACCGTGAATGTTACAAAATGTGTAGCTAATTCGTCTTTAATAGTAAATGCAAAACCCATAAGACGAAAGTAAACTTTTAATTTTTTAGTTTTCCTTATTTGCGGGTCCTCACTCACTAACGGCAGGGGCATTCGCGCGCGTATCGGCGGGGGTAATCTGCCTATCGGCAGGTGGTTCTGAGAACCACTTTATTCTAAGTTCGGGATGCTTTGCTGCGCAAAAACATCCCGAACAGCAAGAGGGTCTGCTCGTTCGTGTGCCTATGGGCGGGTTTCATCGGCCTTCCCAGCTTGCCACGCTTTGCGTGAGCAGGTGGTTCGGAGAACCACTTTATTCTAAGTTCGGGTTGCTTTGCTGCGCAAAAACATCCCGAACAGCAAGAGGGTCTGCGCGTTCGTGTGCCTATGGGCGGGTTTCATCGGCCTACCCAGCTTGCCACGCTTTGCGTGAGCAGTTGGTTCGGAGAACCACTTTTATCATAAGTTCGGGATGCTTTGCTGCGCAAAACATCCCGAACAGCAATTGGGCACTTTTCACTTTTCACCTTTCACTTTTCACTAAAATAAATTTACTTTTGAAAAACATGAAAGTATATAAATTTGGAGGTGCCTCTATAGAAAATACCGATCGGGCAAAAAACGTAGCGCAAATAATAAAAAAAGCGGCGGGC
>JBBSPP010000226.1:0-5390 GCA_038258625.1 Chitinophagales bacterium | reverse complement strand
GAAGGTTTTTTATCGGCAAAAGTTTCACAATATCCTCATTATCCAAAAATGGTTTATCACTTGGTGCACCGGCAAAATTGGTATAATCTTTGAGCCCGCTGCGGTGGTTAAGCAACATTTTTACGGTAACATTATCATACGGAAATTCGGGTAAATATTTTGTTACCTTATCATCAATATTCAACAGTCCTTTGTCTGATAAACTCAAAATGGCCGCACTCGTAAAAGGTTTGGAAGTTGATGCCAATTGGCTAATCGTGGTTGGCCCCCATGGAATTCCTTTTGCTTTATCGCTGTAACCAAAATATCGTTCGTACACAATTTTGCCACGGTAGCCTAATAGTACGCTTCCGCTAAAACCTTTGGCCACCTCATCGGCGTAAAAGCTATCAAGTTTTCGCTCAATTTCTTTATATTCTGGTGAGTTTAGATTGCTAAATGTATAACCCATTTGTCCAAAATCTGGCACACGGTCAGGTTTGGCATTAGAATTTAATATACTAAATAAGACAACGATGTATGTCAAGATAACTTTTCTCTTCATGACTTCAAAGGTATCGTGAGCAATTGGGTCAGCCGTGTTAAAATTATTAAGGAGATTGTTAATTACTGAAAGGTGTTATACACAATAAGAGAAATGTAAATTTTCAACTTCAAATTCTAAAAAAATAATTTTCACAAGCTAAAATTTTTGCCTGTACTTGTAGAAATTTTTCTAGGTAAAGGCAACAGTTTAGTATTGTTCCTTATCATTCGGAAAATCATTACTTTTTATATCGGCAATATACTGTTCTGTAGCTTTTGTAATATCTTCATAAAGATTAGCGTAGCGGCGCAAAAAACGGGGCGAGAAATCTTTGGTAATTCCTAGCATGTCGTGCATCACCAACACTTGACCATCCACACCGCCACCAGCACCAATTCCAATTATTGGTATTGCTACTGATTGAGCTACGCGTGTACCCAAGGCAGCTGGTATTTTTTCTAATACAATTGCAAAGCACCCCGCTTCTTCCAAAATTTTTGCATTTCGCAATAGTTCATCCGCTTCATTTTTTTCTTTTGCTCTTACGGTATATGCGCCAAACTGATAAATGCTTTGCGGTGTCAATCCTAAATGACCCATTACCGGAATTCCCGAAGAAATAATTCTTTTCACACTCTCTAAAATTTCTTCACCACCTTCCATTTTTATAGAATGTGCGCCAGACTCTTTCATAATTCTTATTGCAGAAGCGAGGGCTTCGCGCGAATTTCCTTGGTAACTACCGAACGGTAAATCAACCACCACCAAACTTCTTTCCACAGCCTTAATAACAGATTGTGCATGATAAATCATTTGGTCCAGCGTGATGGGTAGGGTAGTTTCATGCCCTGCAAAAACATTGGATGCGCTATCGCCCACCAGTAAAACATCAATACCCGCACGGTCCAGGATGTGCGCCATAGAATAATCGTAGGCGGTGAGCATCGATATTTTTTCGCCACGCTGTTTCATGGCAAGTAGTGCCAAGGTGGTTATTTTCTTAAAGTCTTTTTTCTTTAATTCAGTACTCAAAATAAAATTTTGCACAAAAATAGGGATTTCGATTCTACCTGCCATGAGCTTATTTATTAGTAAAAGTTTTTTTATCGGGCGAACTTTTATTATTTTGCCTGATATTTACAAAATGATTATGCTAAAACGTGCATTTTTTATAGCAGCGGGAATACTTTTTTTTGGAACGGCCAATGCGCAATTGCGACTTGCCCCCATGATGGGTTTTAATTTTAACCGCCAAATTCAAAAATCGAATACTAATAAATTTCAGGGCTTGTTTGACAATAAACTGCATTTTAGTGCAGGTGTAATGGGCGATATTATTATAACGGATTTTTTGAGCATACAGCCCGAATTGTTGGCAACATTCAAAGGCGGTGCCTATCAGTTGGAAGAAAATGTGGTAACCGAAGATTATACCAATAACCTTGGCTACTTTTCACTGCCAGTTTGTATTACAGGCAAGCTCAATGTGAATCGGGCTAAATTATTTTTAGGAGTTGGCGGCTATGTTTCGCGGCTAGTTTTTACATCTTATAGCCTTGACCAAAATAATGAAAATGTAGATGCGGGAAAATTGCGCATAGGCAAAGACCAATTCAGCGACCAAGTTACGCCCTGGGATTATGGTGTAAAGTTTAAAGCAGGTTTTGAACTGAATCGCGGACTTTATATGGGCGCGTTTTATGACATTGGCATTCATGATATTAATCCACAGCCTGTGCTTACTCGTAACAAAACGGTGGGCGTACAGCTTGGTTGGATATTTAGCCTTACTGAGGAAGATAAATACGAGCGTTTCGAAAACTTTTATGAGTTTTAAATTTTTATATTGAACGAAATTATTTTTAAAAAAGCTGAAAGCCAACATGATTACATGTTGGCTTTTTCATTAGTCAAATTATTAAATCCTGCCCTTACCGAGAGTGTTTTTGAGAAACATTTGAGCGAAATGCTGCACTTAAAAAACTATTTTCTTATAAATGCTTTTGATCAGAAAAATACATTGGTCGGCGTTTGTGGTTATTGGATTGCCACAAAATTTTACTGCGGAAAATATATGGAGATAGACAATTTCATTATTGACCCCAATCATCGAAATTTAAATTACGGTCAACTGTTTTTACAACATTTAGAAAAAATTGCACAAAAAGAAAAGTGCGAAACGGTGATGCTCGATGCTTATGTAGAAAATTTTAATGGACATAGGTTTTATTATCGCAATGGCTACATTGCTCGTGGGTTTCATTTTTTAAAAAAAGTTTAGTTTCTTTTTATTACCAATTTGACAAAAAATACTCCGCACTTTTGAACGGAGTATTTTTTATAAGTTATAAATTAGCTTGTTCAGCTTGCTCAGTTTCCTGAATAAATTATACTGAAGAATTTTTATTTCGCCCGCATTACCGCTTTTGCATTTACAAATTCCTTCATACCAAAACCGCCGTGCTCTCTGCCGTAGCCGCTGTCTTTCACACCGCCGAAAGGCATATTAAATTGTGCTGTGCCGTAACTATTTATATAAACCATACCGGTGTGAAAATGTTTTTGGGCTAGCTCAAATGCTTTTTTCGTTGGCACTAAAGATGGTACCGCCCAATCCGAAGCAACTATCGAAACACTAGCAACAGAGCACGACGGAAAAGTAAACATAGTAAAATTATACGTTGACGAAAACGGAGACTCTTCTATAACCTACGGTATCACAAGCAACCCAGCAATCCTTTTTATAAGAGGTGGTGAGGTTGTAGATTAATTAGTTCGAGCAGTTCCTAAAAATGAGCTTGCTAAGAAGATTGCTGCTAATTCGTAAATAGACTTTAGATATTACAATAGTGCCGATAGCCATCGGAATTAGACTCGTCAGGCTTTTGTTTGGCGAGTTTTTTTGCATCTTTTGGCGTGAAAAGTAGCATCTTTATCTTGTGTTTTTCAAGTCAACTATTTCCCATACATCCGTTCTGATTTTTCTGTTTTGTATTTTTACGGGTTGCGTTGATGAAAATTCTTTAGCAAAGGCAAATCTTGAAATTACTGAAGACGTGATATCCAAAAAAGAGGATTTTATATTGGCAGACGAATTTCTAGCTAAGTTAAAAAATGGAAATTCGGACACTATAATTTACTGCGAAAGAACTTGCATTGGCTGTTGCGACTTTTATAATATTTATTGGTCAAGACAGGGAAGATACTTTGTTCATAAAATTTACTTTGACTCAAATTTAATGGCGACTCGTTCAACAACTTCAAGCCTCGATACGAATGATATTTTTTCTTTCTTAAGTGAAAACTACGCTGAACTTGAAAAAAATAAAATCGAAATATCATTTCCTAGTAGAGATCACTATTGTTTTTCTAGCATAGATATTTATACCAAAAATGATAAATTAGAAACGGGAAGGATTACAGATGAATCTTTTAATGAAAATCCTGGGTTTGGTTTAAATCCCAACGATATGAAAAAAGTAAATAGAAATTATTCGAAGAATATTCAATCGGAGTGGTACATATTAATATTGCTTATAGAAAATAGCATCCGACGTAATCAATATAGTAGCGACCGTGAAATGGAAACATTGCAAACTAACTGATTAGATTACAATGTATTCTAATTGAATCATCTCAATAGTCTTAAATCTAATGCCTAGTATCTAACCACGAGAGCGTGACAAGCTGTCTAAGAGCTACTTCCAGCTCGCATAACGGCTTTCGCATTCACAAATTCCTTCATGCCAAAACCGCCATGTTCTCTGCCATAGCCGCTATCTTTTACACCGCCAAAGGGCATATTAAATTGTGCTGTTCCATAACTGTTTATATAAACCATACCCGTATCAAAATGTTTTTGGGCTAGCTCAAAAGCCTTTTCTTCGTTGGCACTGAAAATGCCGCCGCCTAATCCGAAACGACTATCATTGGCTAATCGCATCGCATCTTCGTCGTCCTTGGCTTTTATAAGAGAAGCTACTGGGCCGAATAACTCTTCGTCGTAAGCTGGTTGGCCAGGTGTTACATTATCCAAAACGGTGGCAGGGTAGAAGTAGCCTTTTCCTTCAGGGATCTTGCCACCAACAATTGCCTTTGCCCCTTTTTCTATACTTTTTTGTACTTGGTCGTGGAGTTTTTCTCGCAAATCTTTACGGGCAATTGGTCCTAGTTTTGTTTCTCTGTCGGTTGGGTCGCCCGTTTCTACGGCTGCCATTCCTTTTGCAAAACCTTCTTTAAATTTTTCATAGACGCTTTCTACTACTACAAATCTTTTTGCAGCCACGCAGGTTTCGCCGTTGTTTATAATTCTTCCTTGTACACAGGTTTTTACAGCTAGTTCAATATCGGCGTCTGCTAAAACTAAGTAGGCATCGTTACTCCCAAGTTCTAAAACTGTTTTCTTTAATTCGCCAGCAGCTTTTGCGCCAATTATTTTACCCGCTGCAGAACTACCCGTCATTGTAACGCCTTGTACTAATTTATGTTCAATTACTTTGTCAGATTGTTCGTGGTTGATGATTAATACTTGAAACAAATCTTTCGGCAGTCCAGCTTTTTCAAAAATATCTTTTAATAATAAAGCAGAACCTGTAACATTTTCAGCGTGTTTTAATAAAACGCCATTCCCTGCCATCAGATTTACAACCGCGTATCGCACCACTTGATAGGCGGGAAAATTCCAAGGTTGAATACCATAAATAATCCCAAGTGGGCTGTAAGTAATAATGCCACGACCGCCATCGGGCAGTTCGCGTTCTTCGTCTTTCAGATCTTCTTGTCCTTGCTTGGCGGTGTATTCGCAGATTCCTGCGCATTGTTTTACTTCCCCAAAACCCATTTTTATTACCTTACCCATTTCTTG
>JBBSPP010000225.1:0-5425 GCA_038258625.1 Chitinophagales bacterium | reverse complement strand
CGCCCGAAGATGTAGCCGTAAATGGACGCGATTTGGTGACGGGTATTCCTAAACAAATATTAGTAAGCTATACCGAAATTGCAGATGCGCTAGACAAATCTATTTTTAAAATCGAAGAAGGTGTATTGCGCGCATTGGAAAAAACACCCCCGGAGTTGGCGTCTGATATTTTTCGCCGAGGATTGTACTTAACCGGCGGTGGCGCACTGTTGCGCGGTTTGGATAGGCGTATTTCTTCTAAAATAAAAATGCCTGTACACATTGCCGATGATCCATTAAGAAGCGTAGTGCGCGGCACGGGAATGGCACTGAAACATATTGATAAGTATCCCTTTTTAATGCAATAATTTGCAACTGATCCGGTGCGCAATCTTCTTTTAATATTACATAAATACCACAAGTTTTTTATTTTTCTTTTGTTAGAAATTATTTGCTTGTCTGTATTTGTGCGGAATAATAATTATCAGTTTCAAAGTTATTTACACAGCGCGCGCGGTGTAAGTGGAGCGGTTTATAAAAAGAAAAAAGGATGGACGAACTATATTAATTTGTCGGAAAAAAATAAAAAACTGCAGGCTGAAAACGCGTTGCTCAAATCAAAACTAGGCACACCATTAGCGAATAATCCTTTAAAAGATACCAGTTTTTCGCGCTTAGTGGCAGCGGATTCTATCCGCCAAACGATTCATTATAAATATGTGCCAGCCCGTGTGCTGAATAATAGTTTTGATAAAAAGAACAATTTTATCACATTGAATTTGGGTAGTAAAAATGGCATCAAAAAAAATATGAGTGTGGTAGGTTCAAAAGGTATTGTAGGAAAAATTACACATGTATCGACCAATTACTCGTTAGCGGCTAGTGTGCTGAGCAACGAATTTGGTGTAAGTGCCGTAACGCCCAAAAACACCCTTAGTAAAGTAGCCTGGGAAAGCCTGCGGAGCCCATACCACGCCGTACTTACCGGCATACCCGAAAGTGAAAAACTAAAAAAAGGAGACACCATCTTGACAAGTGGGTTTTCGCAATTTCCGCAGCAAGTTATGATAGGCCGTGTGATAGGTAAACTGAAAGGTGGAACTACAGGCGGAGGCCGTTATAAAATAAGATTGAGCACCGATTTCAGAAAGTTAGATTTTGTGTACATCATAAAAGATGAAACGACTATGGAGCGCACCATGCTCGAAGATTCAGCAAAAATAGTAGAAACAAATAATGAATAAGTTGGTGTACTATATCGGCCAATTTTTGTTTGTGTTGGCATTTCAAATTATCATACTTAATGATATGGCTATTAATAGTAGCATTACCGTACTGGGCATTCCGTCGTTTATTCCGTTACTGTATCCTGTGCTGATTTTATTGTTGCCGATCCGCTCCAACTATTATGCGCCTATGGGCTATGCAGTGCTGATTGGGCTGGTGCTTGATATATTTAGCAGTACGCCTGGCTTGCATACGGCTTGCCTTATATTGCTGGCTTATTTACGCCCACGATTACTCCGATTATTTTTTCAGCAAGATGAAAAAAAATTGGGTTGGGCGCGCCCCACAATTTATAGATTGGGCTTTATACCGTTTTTATTTTATATAGCATCGGGCATTATTATTCATCACTTCTTTTATTTTAGTTTACAAATTTGGAGCTGGAGTAACTTTCTTATCATTTTATACAAAACAATTGTATCGGGCATACTTACTGTACTCATGATACTTATTGGGCAGTTTATTTTTTATAGCCGGCCAAAATTTAAATCATAAAAAAATGACAGGATTTGAAATAAAAAAAACAACGAAGAAAGGGTGGGGTGTGTTTGCAATCCGCAATTTTAAAAAAAATGAATTGGTAACCGCAGCCCCTGTTGTAGTAATGAGTGCCGCCGAAATGAAACTGTTGGATGATACCAGATTGCACGATTATATTTTTCATTGGGGCGAAGAGGGGGGCTGCTGCATGGCGCTAGGCAATGTGCCTATTTTTAACCATGCGGCACCAAGCAACTGCGAATACTTTCAAGATAATGAAGGCGAGCAAATAGAAATTTATACCGTAAAGAATATAAAAAAAGGCGAGGAGCTAACCATCAATTACAATGGCGATGCTAATAATAATGATCGTGTATGGTTTGAGACGGCCTAATATTTCATAATTCGACAATTTTTTGTAGGTGGCGATATTAACTTGTGTGCTTAGGCACTTTAAGAAGGTGACGTTCTATCACTCTCTAGTACTTTAGTCGTTTTCTGAATAATTTTTACAACAAGATACCAAACTGCGGCAGCGATTAAAAAATACAACCAATGCCGATCCACTTTCATAAACGTACCAAATCGTAAATACTCTCGTCCGGCTACAAATAGAAATATGACAGCGAACAAATTAAAAATCCCCGCTTTTTCTTGCCGTATAACTTTGGGCCAGCTAAAGGTGTACTTTGGTTTTGTCCACTGGCCTAAGCTGGGTAAAAAGGCGGGCGTCACCGCACTCCAGTTAGTATAATCGTTGCCGTATTTATTAATCAAAAACATTTCTTCGGCATACATGATGCGCTCATAATACACCCAATATAAAAAAATAAACGCTACCACAAACCATACATTTTGGGTAAACATTGCCAAACCCAACCACATTAAAAAATTGCCTACATACAGCGGATGACGCACGGTGGCGTAAGGCCCGGTACGGTTTACCTCATCGGCTATTTGGCCTTCGTCGGTGTTGCGCCCCGATGTATTATCCGCGCTATATCCAATCGTAATTACCCGAACTGCTAAGCCCAAAAGTGCTACAATCAAGCAGCCAATTTCGTACATCGATTTTTCCAATGCCACAAAATGGAAATCTTGATAAATGTAAACCAACAGTGCCGCCACCAATATTATTAGTGGCAAATAGCTGCGGTGTTTAAATAAAAAATCTCCTTGGGTTCTGAGTTCGTTTTTGAGTGCCATATACTTGACGGTAAAAGTATTTAATTATAACCCCTTTTCAAAATTGGATTGCTGCTAGTCATTCTAGCTCCTTTTGATGCCTTATTTTTATGCCCAATAATGGATGTAAAAACACTCGCAGCCGAAAAATATACTTGGATCAATATATACAATCCGAGTGATGACGACATCCCAAAAATTGCTGCAGATTACGAGTTGGATGTACTGCTAGTGCAGGATGCGCTAGAGGCGGGGCATTTACCAAAAATAGAAACCCGAGAAGAATATACTTTTTTTATACTGCGTGCCTACACCGCCAATAAAGAATTGAGCGTATCCAACATTGCAGATTTATCAAACAAGATTGCTTTTTTTGTAACTAAAGACCGGCTCATTACCATTCATAAAGTGCCGTTTCCTTTTTTGGAAAGTAGTGAGCGAATGTTCAAAACCGTGTATGGCCATCAAATATTCTTGTTCAATCAAATAGTCAACACTTTCGATGATCCCGCACAATGGCACGCCGAAGATTTGGATAAAGTAGAAGAGGTGATTTTTGTAAAAAACATAAACCGCATTTCGCTAGAAGATTTATACTTTCAAAAGTCTGAAATCCGATTGAGCAAAAAACTATTATTACTCACGCAGGTTGTTTTGGCAAAAATAACGATGCCCGAAAAATTTCGCTCAGCCATGGAAAATGTAAAAGATACGGTGGTGCAACTGTTGTTAGAGTTTGACGAATCGCTAGACGATGCTAATAACTTGACGCATACTTATCTCTCTATCGCTGCTCAAAAAAGCAATGACGTAATGAAACTGCTTACAATATTTTCGGCATTTTTTTTACCGCTTACTTTTATAGTGGGCGTGTATGGTATGAATTTTAAATGGATGCCCGAGCTAGAATATCGGAACGGCTACCCGGCTGTAATGCTAATTATGCTTGCGATTTCGGTCATCATTTTTGTTTGGTTTAAACGGAAGAAAATAATTTAGCAATAAAAATATTATTGTTTTTATGGATAACAAATTCAAATCAAAAATTAGCATTGGCTTGCTTGCCTTTCTGATTATTACGTTAGGTTTTTCGCTAGGGGTTACAATTTTTCAGAAGCCGTATTGGCTTGGTTGGGTAATCCACCTACCCATTATTTTGTTCGTGGCGCATTTGTTTGCCACCACTAATTATATAATAAAGGATAACAACCTCGTCGTATCATCAAGTTTTTTTGTAAAAATTGTAATTGATATTTCAACAATTCGATCCGTGCTACCCAGCACAGAATTACTTAGCGCGCCGGCGCTTTCTTTTAATCGTTTAAAAATTATGTATGGAAAAAATCAATCCGTTTTAGTTTCACCAAAAAATAGAAAAAACTTTATAGACGAGTTGAAAAAAATAAACCCAGCTATAAGATCGGAGTAATAAATCTTACTTCTTTCGCAAAGCAAACAAATCTGTGCGTCTATCTTTTAAATTTCGTACACTGCCAAATTGATTTAACTCGCGTAACATATCAATGTCAACATCGGCAATCAAAATCATTTCTGTGTTGGGCGTAGCCTCAGCTTTTATTCCGTTGGTGGGGAATGCAAAATCGCAGGGCGTAAAAACCATACTCTGCGCGTACTGAATATCCATATTATGAACATTAGGCAAATTGCCCACGCTACCCGCAATGGCCACGTAGCACTCATTTTCAATGGCGCGTGCTTGGGCGCAATTGCGTACGCGCGAGTAGGCATTTTGTGTATCCGTAAGGAAGGGCACAAACAAAATATCCATACCTTCATCAGCCAAAATTCTGCTCAATTCAGGAAATTCAACATCATAGCAAATCAAAATACCGATGCGCCCACAATCTGTATCAAACGATTTGAATTCGTGGCCGCCGTGCATGCCCCACATTTTTGCTTCGTCGGGTGTTACATGTAGTTTTTCGTAGCGCTCGGTGCTGCCGTCGCGTTTGCACAAATAGCCTACATTGTACAATTTATCGCCCACCAATTCGGGCATGCTGCCACTAATGATATTGATGTTGTAAGAGATGGAAAGCTCCGAAAATTTTTGAACAATCGCCTCTGTATATTTAGCCAATTCTCTAATGGCGTCACTCTCCGAAGTATGATTATTTTCTGCCATTAGCGGCGCATTAAAAAACTCGGGGAAGAGCGCAAAGTCACTTCGATACCCCGAAACTACATCAACAAAATACTCCACCTGATGCAACAGTTCTTCCAAATTTTTGTACGGGCGCATTTGCCATTGCACCAAACCTAGGCGCACTACTTTCTTTTTTGTCTCGGCTTTTTTATTTGGTTTTTCATAATAAATATTATCCCACTCTAGCAGCACCGCAAATTCATTTGAAGCCGCATCGCCTTCGAGGTATGATTTTAAAATGCGCGCCGGATGAAAATCATTCGAAATTTGAAAATTAAAAACAGGATCATGAATCTCCTTACGCTTTACTTTTTCAATATATTCTTT
>JBBSPP010000224.1:0-5442 GCA_038258625.1 Chitinophagales bacterium | reverse complement strand
CACCGTTAATGTAGGGCACTACTTGGGGGCTAAAATAAGTAGTACCAAGAGATTGATCCAAAGGGTTTACGAACTCTATTTCCAGGAAATTGCCATCGGGGTCTAACATCGGGAAATTAAAAGTATTCTGAAAGCCAGCATTCTGTCGCATATTGATAGGTGCATACGGTACGGTAGAATTATTGGGCAACACAGAATTATCTAAGGTGGCCTCGATGTACGTTTGATTGGAACTTGTTGTCCCAAGATTCGCACTTGGGTTTCTTGCACCACCCGGAGCGACTTGCATTTGCCAATCTGTAGCAGGACTAAAAATAACGGTATCCGAATATTCATGTACCTGAATACCCAATACATTTGAAGACAGAATTTCACATGTTGTATTAGGACAAGTATTATTACTATAGAAAGTGTCCTTAATCAAAGTTTTAGATACATCAACACCAAGGCTAACAGATCTATAGCGTAGTGTAACTGATGTTGCTGCAGATAATCCACTGCAATCGCGGTACATCCTATAATGCACTTTATAAGTGCTATCACTTATGTGGCTATACCATATTTCGCCACCAGCTAAATGTGAAGCTTTGGCCGAAAAACAAAAACAGATAATAGCAAGAAGGGAAAGTAGCTTTTTCATAAGTGCGAGTATTTAGTGTATGCAATATAAAAATAAAAAAACAATATCACAATAGTTTAAAGTGCTTTATTCCCCCCTCACCGCTTCCGCACCACTATCCAGCCCGTGCCGTGCACATTGTGGCTTACCTCAAATTTTTTGCGGCTGGTGCTATTGGTAGCGTCTCGCTACGACTGTTTTTTTTACGACTCCCAAAATAAGCACACCCCACCGTAAACAGAAAAAAATAGTCTGCGATTTAGCTATTAATAAATATCCTTTATTTTAGTGGCATGGTGTACAAATATATGGTGGCTATAATATTGTTGGCGGTGGTGCATACGGGCGTGAGTGCTACGGTGTATATAAGGCTAAACCTAAAAGATAGTGTGGCAAGCCATGCCGTGCTCAAGCGGCTAGAAAGCATGAAGACGGTAGATAAAGTAACGTTTATTCTTCCCGAAAAAAATAGTGGCATACAGCCCGATGGGCTGGGCAGCAAAGCAGCCTTTATGTATAATACTGATTTTTATAATTATCTGGGCAAGGAGCTGCAATACGGTAGGGGCAATGTATTATTTATTCTTAACTCGGTAGGCAGCGTGATATACCAAGCACCTTTGGATAGTATAAATTATGATGCTATCCATTATTTTACACGCTATGATGATGCCGCTTTTTATAATGCCAACCACCCCGATGATTTTGGGTTTTATCATCTTGGTCGTACCCATGACCATATTGTACTTACTGATAAAAATAGCAGATTGCTAGTGGGGAATATGCATAGTAAAAAAATGCAAGACATTCCATTGACCGAGGAGTTAATTCAGGATATGTACCGTCCTTTTTATGGAAAATATTTTGACACAATCTACCCCAACATGCGTGCTTATATGGTGGAGTTCAAAAGTTTTTTACCAGATGTAAATAGTGCTATACTGCTCAATAATAATGAACTATTAGTTGAATATTATATTCGCAATCGGGTGAGCCAAGGGTTAAATGCCGAAATTAGCATGCACTCATCTTTTGTGCTGCACCGTTTGGATAGTCCGCAAAAGCATACTATACTGACACTTCCAGAAAAGGCTGCACAGGAGAGCAATGGAATTTATACACGCAACTTTGTGATGATACACGATACCGTTTACATCCGCTTTCATCATACATTGGGTAGGCAGAGGAGCTCGTTTTTGCGAGCCATACATGTGGATACTGTAGCGCGTCAAATAATTATGGATGAAGCCAAAATTGAAAACTATTATAGCCGGAATTTATTTTCGGTTATGAATGCTGTTTATTCAAACCTATGTTACGCCTCTAGCAAAACAATTGGTTTTCAGTATGACGATTCATTGTATGATTTTGATCTTAAAAAGCTGGTCGGAATTCCTTTTATACAAAATCAATCGGATGGGAAAGAACAACATCAAGTACACTTTACTACCAAAAATCCGTTTACACAACAGTATCATATTGTGTACAACATAGCGAAGGAAAAAGTATATCGAAATATGATTTTTACTATTGAGGGAAGTATTATTAGAGACGAAAAAATAGAAAACACCGAAGGTCGAAGAATGACATTTTTAGAATTTGTGCATCCCTACAGAATGCTTTTTGTAGAGGCGAATGACCCGAACATAAAATGGATGGATTTGTAAAAAATAAAACCTCTATTACATTTCCTAATATACGGGGTTTATTATATCCAATCTAGTTTTTCCACCGTGAGTTGCGATGCGGTATTGCTACCCGTGTTGATAGTTGTGTTGGGCTCAAAAAGTAAAATGTGTGCTTCTTGTTCTGCCACGGGTCTATGCTCCACACCGCGGGGTATAATTATCATTTCGCCCTCGTTGATTTGGATGTTTTCGTGGCGTAGCTCCATTACAAAATTTCCTTTTATTACCAAAAATAATTCGTCTTCATTGTCATGTTTGTGCCAGTCGAAAGCGCCTTTTATCTTGGCTAGTTTTACGTGCTGCCCGTTTAGCTCGCCCACTATTTTGGGTGTCCAATGTGCTGCGAAGAGGGAGAGTTTTTCTTTGGCGCCGGGCGTATATTTTATAGAAATAAAAACGGCTACCGAAAAGGTGTTACTGCGACAGGTAACCGTACGATAAAAAATGAGGTGGGCGATTAGATTACGCATTTGCTATTCGTGATGCATTGTGGCAGGCATACAACGCGAATTAGTGATGATGTATATCACCTAGCGCAAGTATATAATTTCTTGCCCGCCGTACAAGCACCGCACAAGAACGCAACGCTTAAGCTAGGCTATTCCGCCATGGCGTGACGCTAGATTTCCAATAGGGTACTAGCGCAAGATTGAGGTGTGAGCTTTAGCGCAGCATCTTGCGCGGCTCTCCACTTTTTACCCACAACCGCCATTAACAAATCGTCAAATCACCAAATCATCAAATCCATTTCCCTTGCTGTTGGAAGTTGTTGCCCGCTTGGGTGGGTACCAACTCGAACTTGGGATAATGCAAGTCTCTGACCTGCTCGCGTCAGCGAACTGGCGATAGAGTGAAGTGGCGGTTAAGTATTTTGATTAATAGTGTTTTGTACTATTTCTGCCTACCCGGCAGCGGGTTCGGAGAACCTCGACTATCTAGCGTTCGAAATGCTAAGCCCGCGGCGAAACATTTGCTGTTCGAAGTTGTTTTTGCGCAGCAAAGCCAACTCGAACATAGAATAATGCATTTCTCCGAAATGCTCGCTACAGCGAACTAGCGATAAAGTGTATTTAAGTAAAACTGTTATTGGCAATTCTGCCTACCCGGCAGCGGCTTCTGGAGAAGCTCGTTTATCTAGCGTTCGAGATAACACGCCTTCGGCGCAATATCTCAGAACAGCAGTGGGAAAAATGACAAGATAGATTCAATTAGAATTTGTGAGTTTATAATGAAGAACGAAGACAGTTGTTCGCCATGGGAATCTATAAGCGAAAGTTTGCAAAACCTAGGATGGCTGCTATGTGAGCGAACCAAAAGAGTAAAAGCGTAGCAGAAATTAAAAAACCATAAGAAAGAATATGACTGGATTGAAAAAGCTGATTTTAAGCAATTTGCAGTGAATCAAAACAAAGAACAAACTGTATTATTGAAGCAACAAATCAAGGATATAGAAGCGCAGATAGATAATTTGTTCAAAGAAGATGAGGAATTAAAAGAGCAATTAAAGTTGGTTCAATCTGTGCCTGGTGTTGGTAAAATCGTGGCATGGAATATGATCTCCAAAACAGAATCATTCAAAAGAATTACGACTGTCAGAAAGTTTGCTTGCTACGCTGGAATTGAACCTTTTGGAAACTCTTCCGGGCTATTTAAAGGGAAAAGTCGCGTGTCTTTTTTTGCTGATAATTCAATGAAAACATTGCTTCATTTAGGTGCAATGGTCGCTATACAGCTTGATAATGATATGGCCATTTACTACCGACGAAAAGTAGAAGAAGGGAAAAATAAAATGAGCGTTTTAAATGCTGTGCGGAACAAAATTATACATCGAGTGTTTGCTGTAGTACAGAATAAAAAAATGTACCAAAATCATTTGGTGGTGTCATAGAAATCGGACAGCAAGCAATGAGGAGCGAAGAAATCGAAGAGCTGCTGTCTACGCCTGGGGCGAAACATTTGGAATAGCACTAATTTATTCTTTAAAAAGCTTTCCATTTTTAATTGATTCACCCTTGCTTTTTATTTGATAAAAGTAAAAACCTCTTTTCATTTGACTAGTATTCAAATTTCCATTTCCATTGAAGGTTTCTGTCATGATTTTTTTTGACGAAATATCGAAAATGTTTATCGTCATTTGGTTAAGTTTTTCCGATTCTATGCGTAATGTATTAGCAAATGGATTAGGGTAAACGTTTATTGCACTATTGCTTGATAGGTCATTTATGTTTTGAGGTATTGCACAGGTTGTTAAAGAAACATCGTCTATATAGAAATGACATTTTAATCCCTGATTTTCTAAGGTTGTATCTCTATCTATAGTTGTAGTATCTTCAAAATTTCCAATGGTCAAAAAGCGTTCGCCACCTTGTGCTGTGTAATCGCCGGTTATTAACATCCAATTTGTTGTATCAGCAAAATTGCCTATAGCGTTGCTAATATGAGGAGTTAAAAGGAATTTAGAATTCAAAACACCACTCCTATACAAGGCAGTATCAGTAAAATGAGCCCCGAAATTGGAAGCAGATGTAACGCTTTTGTCAGAAAGGCTAACTTACATTTTCAATGTGTAACATTCGTTTTTGATCAAGGTGTCTGTCAAAGCAACTTGCATGTATTCAGACGTATTTAAAATACCTAGATAACTATGTATTCCTGCATATGCCACACCACTATGAGCATTTTGATAACCATAGTTGTTGCTTGGGACACCTGGGCCATTGTTAGCATTAGCGCACGCGTTAAAATAATCTGGTGTACCTCCTGTAGCGCTCTTCCAATATACAGCCTTCTGTGTTAATTGACCATAAGCCAGTGGGCATCCAGCTAGCTGCTCAAAATCGCCATTCGGAACAAGATTTTGCGCAGCAGCAGAAAGAATAAAAAATGAAATTGCGATGGATAAACTAATACGTTTCATATTGATTATTATTTTAAGCTAAAGGTAGGTGAAATATTTTAAAAAAAAAGACCCACCTCGCGAAAGAATGCCGCCAAGCTCAACCCGTCTGAGCGTAGTTTACAACTACGCTCCAATATTTCTTCCAAGATACAAAAGCGAAGATGCAATCACCCCCCCCTCGCGCAAGAATGCAGCCAAGCCCAAGCGCAGGGTTCTTGTGCGTACCCATTATGCGT
>JBBSPP010000223.1:0-5469 GCA_038258625.1 Chitinophagales bacterium | reverse complement strand
TAGATTAGTGAATAAATAATTTAGCTATTTTTCAAAAAATGCAACACTCTATAAACTAGCTGCTTGTTTTAAAGATGATATCTAAGTTATAGCGTTTTCAATAATTTCTTGGTTGCCATAAAAATTCTCTTAAATATATTGAGTTTGCTTAATGGTGTTATGGGTTCCAAGAAATAACTCGAGCATTTGAAATGGTGAACATTCCCAATTTTCAATATTAATTTCGAGGTGCATGCTTGCGCATTATTATAAAAACATTATTTTTATCCTTTCAAAAGAGAATAATGGAGCTGGATATAATTAAACGCAACAACGTCAAGATTATAGGCAACGGTCAAAAAACGATGTTGATGGCGCACGGTTTTGGATGCGACCAAAATATGTGGCGTTTTATAATACCAGCATTTGAGGACGATTACAGCATCGTGCTTTTTGATTATGTGGGTTGCGGAAAATCAGATTTATCAGCCTACAACACTGAACGTTATAGCGAACTTCAGGGATATGCCCATGATGTTTTGGAAGTATGTTCTGCACTGCAATTAGAGGATGTAACATTTGTTGGTCATAGTGTAAGTGGCATGATTGGGTTATTAGCCGCTATAGATCAACCGCATGTTTTCTCTAGTTTAATCTTTATTTCGCCCTCGGCACGCTATGTAAATGATGCCGATTATACTGGCGGTTTTTCACGCGAAGACTTGGAAGGATTATTTGAAGTGATGGAAAATAATTATTTAGGCTGGGCCACTTTTTTAGCACCAGTTGTAATGAAAAATGACGATAGACCCGAACTTACACTTGAGCTTCAGGAAAGTTTTTGCGCTACCGATCCTATCATTACCCGCAAATTTGCCGAGGTTACTTTTTTCTCAGATAATCGTGCAGACCTAATGCACCTTACCCAGCCATGCCTTATAATGCAATGTGCTGATGACGCCATTGCGCCCGATGCAGTTGGCGAATATGTGCACGAAAAAATACCCAACAGCACGTTTCAAAAAATGAAAGCCACGGGGCATTGTCCGCACATGAGCCACCCAGAAGAAACGATTGCCGTAATGCAGAAATTTTTAAATACGCTTCCTCATTAAACAACATTCTACACCCGAACTTTCGTGGGAAGGCATTTACGATGCTGTTCCTTGTTTTTTATTTTCAATGACTGAAGATGGAAAAATAAAAAGAATGAATAGCGAAATGCGAATGAAAATGGGCTTAGAAATAGATCAGGTCGTAGGTAGTCAGTTGGAAGATTTGCTCACTGTGGGAAGCAAAATTTTTTATCAAACGCATTTCTATCCGTTACTAAAAATGCAGCACTCGATACGCGAAATATATGTGGTTTTTAAAGGTCAAAAAAATCACTTGCCCGTATTACTAAATGTGGAGGTAAAACAGCAAGCCGATGGAATTGAAATTTTGTGCGGCGGCATGGAAATTACAAACCGAAATAAATATGAAAAAGAACTGATTGCTACAAAAAAAGCGGCGGAAATTGCATTGGCAGAAAATGCAGAACTAGTAGCGCTAAAAACAGAATTGGTGGAGCATCAGTCTATTTTAGAATCCCAGTATCGTACGCTAAAATCGTTTAAAGAACAGCAGCAAGAAGTTTTTAATTTAATAGCCCACGATCTGCAGGAGCCGCTACGAAAATCTATTTTTATGAGCAATTATATAGTGAGTAAAAATAGCGAGCTGCCTGAAAAACTGATTGAACATCTGAAAAAAATAAATGGCTACATCGCCGAAATGGACGAGATGCTGCTGACTTTTTTACGCTTTAAGGAGTTGGAAAATGCTATCGTAGCTAACAACACAATAAATTTAAATGATCTTGTATCGAACGCGTCGCAACAATTGCAATTGTGCAATCCAAAGCAACTACTTATTAATTATCCTAAAAAAAATATTACAATTAATGGAGATGAACGCCTGCTCAAACTACTATTTAAAGAGCTGCTGCGCCACTCGGAAAAAAACAGAAACCCCGAGAATGAAGTATTGATTATTACAATTTCCGCTATGGAAACAGTGCAAAATAGTTATCTCGAAACGGCGGATAAATATGAATATAAAAAATTTGTGAAAATTTCCTACTCAGACAACGGCTTTGGTTTTGATTCCAAGTTGCAAAAAATATTGCAAAAATCGGATGGGTTGAATAAGGTGAATATTGGCCTAGCCTACTGTAAACAAATAGTTGAAAAACATGGCGGAACAATGGCGGTAAAAAAGGTGAAAGGTGAGGATGTATTTTATAAAATTTTACTTCCACTTGCAGTTTGTAAGCGCCAAGAGAAATAGCCCACCTTATAAAAGCTGTATATTTTTTTTACTAACAACAATTCCGCTTAGGCCTGTGTTGCATCATTTTAGTATTCAGTCTTTCGTAAATGGTAAAAAATCGTTCCATCTGATTCCACTCTATACAGTAAAGAGATTTTGCTCCTTCGTATTTTCGACAAATTAATTTGGCTTCGTATAAGGCTTTCAGATGTTGTGAAACGGTGGGTTGTGACAGTGGCAAATCACCTACAATTTCTTTACAAGTGCGATCTTTGTGCTTAGTAAGTTCATCAATAATTAAAATACGAGCAGGGTGCGAAAATGCTTTTGCCAATTCTGACATTTCTATTTCGCGCGGACTAAATTCATTTTTTTTACTAGTTGCCATTATTAATCGTATTAATACAATGATAGAAAACAATATTTGGCGTACAGTCAATTTTAGATTATACCCCTATTACTTACGCCTCAAAGGGCTTTGTAGATTTTTTCAAATTGTATTCATCGTATTTCTACATTAATGAAAAATATAGAAATAGTTTTTTGCCAAAATTTAAAAACGTTCTTTACCGATTCTAAAACGTAGCATTTTAATAAGAATTTGGTAATGAAAAAATCTGTACTCGCGCTCTTGCTAATTGTTTTTGCATCAAACTTTACAAACGCGCAAGACAAACCAACTTTTACAACCAACTGGGACAAAGGTTTTAACGTGAACAGCACCGACGGAAATTTTAAACTGAAATTTGGTGGACGCATTCAAGAACATTGGTCTTTTTTTGGGCAAGATGATGCGCTGGATAGTGTGTTTGGTAAGTTAAATGACCGCTCAGAGTTTAGACGCATACGTTTTTATAACGCTGGTACAATTTACAAATCTGTCTCCTACAAATTAGAGATGGATTTTGCCAATGGCAGAGCCACCGTTACAGATGGTTACATAACCGTAGGCGATTTGCCTGGCGTTGGCAATGTACAGTTCGGCCATTTTAAAGAACCTTTTAGTTTGGATATGATGAATAGTAGTAATGATATGACGTTTATGGAACGATCTCCCGCTACTATTTTTAAAAAACAACGGAATAATGGGTTGTTGTTGTTTAATACAGCATTAAAAAATCGCGCCACTTGGGCAGTAGGCGTTTATCAAAATACGGATGCTTTTGGAAAATCTATTGACGAAAAACGATACCATTTTACAGGTCGTATAACAGGCTTACCTTATTATGATAAGGCTAATAAAAGATTGCTACACTTAGGCGCAGCCTACAGTTATCGCCATCCGTCCATGAGCGAATTTAGCGCAAAAGCAAACCCCGAGGCCAACTTATCGCACACATACGTAAACACGGGCGATATAAAAGATGTAAAAACTCGGACGATGGCTGGCGGTGAATTGGCGTTGGTGTTGAATAGTTTTTCATTGCAAAGCGAATACATTGCCACCACGGTGAATGCCAAAGCTGGCGATTATAATTTTTCGGGTTACTATGTAGAGACTGGTTTTTTTCTAACTGGCGAAAGCAAAAATTATTCTGATGAAGTCGGATTTTTTAAACGAGTTTCACCCGAGAAAAATTTTAACCCCAAAGGTGAAAATAGAGGCTACGGTGCGCTAGAACTTGCAATGCGATACAGCCATTTAGATTTGGATGATAAAGACATTTTGGGCGGCACATTGAATGATGTAACGGCGGCACTAAATTGGTATCTCAACCCGGCTACTCGTTTTAGTTTAAACTATACCTTAGCACATTTAAATAATGTAGGCAATAATAATATTGTACAAATGAAATTTCAACTAGCTTTTTAATAAAAAATAAATAATATAAAAATGAAAAAAAAATACATCCTAATTGTCTTAGTAGCGAGCATTTTATTTACAGCTTGTGGTAATAAAAAAGAATCCATAAAAGTATCCGGCAGCACTACGGTATTACCTGTAATATCAAAAGCGGCAGAACAATTTAAAAAGGAGCACCCTGACGTAAATATTATTGTAAACGAAGGCGGATCTGGCGTAGGTATAAATCAGTTGGGCGAAGGTAAAATAGAAATTGGTATGGCCTCGCGCGATATTACCGAGGAGGAAATTGCAAAATATCCCAACGTAAAATTTAACCCAATGTCTATTGGTAAAGATGCCGTGGTGCCGGTAATCTCTTCGGAAATTTATGATGCTGGGGTAACTGCTTTGACTGTAGAGCAAATTGCTGGAATTTATAAAGGCGAAATAAAAAACTGGAAAGTTGTAGGCGGCCCTGACAAAGAAATTTTGTGTGTTGATAAAGAAAAATCTCGCGGTACACGGCACGTATTTATGGAGCTTGTAATGGGCGACAAAGAAGCTGAAGCGCTGGGTGCAGATTTGGTATTGGGCAGCAACAATGAGGAGCAAACCGCCATTGTACAAAGCGATGCGGCGATAGGAATGCTATCAAACGCTTGGTTGAATGATGACGTAAAAGGCTTGGATATTATTATGCCTGACGGCAGCAAAATATCATCGGCACTGGAAAATATTGTGAGTGGAAAATTTCCGCTCGTACGCGATTTGTTGGTGATTACGAATGGCGAACCTACTGGTGCAATCAAATTATTTATAGACTATTTGATGAGCGCCGAGGGGCAAAAATTGGTAGAGGCCGAGGGTTATGTCAGCATTAAAAAGTAAAATAGGAAAAGGCTATGTATGGGGCAGCACTATTATCAGTGCTGTCGTTGTTTTACTCATCATCCTGGTTTTGCTGGTCAATAGTTGGGATGCGGTTGTGGAAAACGGCTTGTCTTTGTTTACGCTAAAATGGAATCCTGCCACCAACGAATTTGGTATTTTATCGATGGTATTTGGTACGCTGGTGGTTACCTGTATTGCGTTGTTGATAGCGGTTCCGTTAGGCATTTTTACAGCTATTTTTACGAGCGACTATTTACCCAAAAAATTTCGCATTATTGTAAAATCGCTCCTCGAATTATTAGCGGGCATCCCCTCAATAATTTTCGGACTCATTGGCATTGCATTTTTCAGTATTTGGATACAAGATTTTTTTGACCTTCAATCTGGGCGAACAATTTTTACCGCGGGAATTCTATTGGCAATGATGATATTGCCCACAGTGATAACGCTCGCAGACGATGCGCTGCAAAGTGTCCCGTCAACCTATCGAGAAACATCCT
>JBBSPP010000222.1:0-5532 GCA_038258625.1 Chitinophagales bacterium | reverse complement strand
GGAATGGATAGTGCCGGACAGATTTATGGTCGGATGTTAACGCACCAACAGATTATTAAAAATGAAGGTGGTGTGGTAGCGCTAAATTCTAATTTGGAAATAGTAACACAGTCTATGCGTTATATAGATACGGGCACGGTGATGGCTTCTTACGCTGGTGCGGCACCAGTGCCAGCTAGTTGGATCCGGTTTAACCATGCAGATTTGGTTCGGTATCACCCAGATGGTAGTATGGGCTCTGTATTAGATGCTAGTTACCCTGGTCAGTTTGAACCCAATTCGATAAGGGTTTCGTTGGGCGATATACAACCCGGAGATAGTGTAATTATTACCTACCAAACTACTTTGGCAGGGCCAGTTACACAAACGAATCAGTTCGACTATTATTTTAACAATGGAAATCAATATTACTGCAGTAGTACATGGCCAAATCTAAATCACTATTACAAAATGCAGGATGGTCCAGCCACAGGACTACCCTCCTAAAAGTTATTTTGGACGCTAGGTCTTATGTATGCTACAAAGAGGCTATGATACCTTTTTCGTATTAACGAAATTTAACAATGTGGCATTGTTTTTGATATATCACATATTCACAAACATTAATATTATATAAAAGTCATACCTAATTATATAACAATACAATAAATACTATTTATACATATAAAAAATTTAATATAAAGCCTATGAAAAAGCTACTACGTATTTCCTCAAATACAAAAGGTAACCGTCCTATTTCATTACAATGGCCGAACCAACATTGTTGAGCAAGTCTCAATAAAATAAATTATGAAAAAACGACTGCAACCCTCCCCTGTGCGTTTTATTATGTTAGCCGCTATTTTAGTGTTTACGGCTACTCTGGCGCCCGCTATGGATGGTAGTGATGGCTCGCGAACAAATGCTACAGAAACTTATACTTTCCAAATTCAACTCACCGATTTTGTATTGCCTATTGATTGTAATATAAAATTCAATCTATTTTCGAATGGGGGCGATTTGATGGCCGTACTGAACGAAAAAATGAAAGCGGGGCAAAATAATTTTACCCTTTCGTACAACCGCACCAATACTGATTATTACGGCGTAGGCGAAATTGTCTTTGAAGGCCTGGGCGCTTTTCCAATTATTACCGGAAAATACAAAAATGAAGTTTTCAAGGTTTCGCAAAGTGATTTAAAAAATTACCGTTTAACAAGCAACGAAAACGAACTAAAAGCGCTCAACGAATTTCAACAATTATACCGGGGCTACGAGCAATTTTTATCGCAGCATGTACAATTACTTTCTTCACTTGCTGATGAAAAACAATTGAGCAATTTTGTAAACCAATACAACTTATACCAAAAAGACTGGCAAACATTTTTTGCGCAAGCCAAAATAAAATATCCCGAAACCTACGTAAGCAATGTGCTCTCAAAATTTATTCCGCACGATGCCGCCAACAAAAATCTAGCGGAGGTGCGTGATACCTATTTTAAAAATTGGGATTATTCAGACGCCAATATGCTCAACAATCCAGTGCTCAAACGGCAGTTGGATATTTATACATTTATAGCAAGCAGTCCTTCTATTGGCAAACTAAATAAAGTTGTTGATGGACTTTTTGCATTTAAAGCAAATAGCGAAACACACAAACTAGTAGCCGATAATTTGGAGCAATATATTATTGTTCATTTTTTGCAACAAAATAGTGTAGGGCAGTTAGATACTACCATAGAATATATCTACCAACGATGGCTTAGCAACGATATGGAAAGCTGCGGCGAAGAAAACGCCAGCAACAGTGACGAAGATTATAAAAAAGCATTTTACCAACGACTAGGCAATATTACCAAAGTAGCGGAAGGAAAACCCATGCCGGCCATGAGTGGTTTTAATACCAAAGGCGAAAAAATTGAATTGAAAAATATTCAAGCACAAAGGAGCTTGCCACGCACTGGCGTGGAATTTTCCCTAGTATTTATATGGAGTAGCACTTGCTCGCATTGTGAGCAACTAGCCCCGCAAATGGAAGCTTTTGCCAAGGCAAATAAAAACGTAAACGTGCTGGCTTACTCAATAGACAAAAAGAAAACGAAAAAAGACTGGCAAAAAATTGCCAACCAAAGAACACCGCTATCCAACTGGACAGACATAGCCGAACCCGACGATATGAAATCCGTAGGGTTAAGCAACATCTGCTATATGGGTACGCCCGCTGTTTTTTTAATAAATAAGCAAGGAACCATTATAAGCAAAAGCTTACAAATAGAAACCCTGCAAGAACAAATCAAAACAGCTAGCCTAGAGCTTGCTCAACAAACAAAAAAACTAACCGCTAAATAAGACCCTCCTATGAAAAACACATACTCCCCAACTACAAAATTTAGAATTATGAAAAACGTACCTACTATCAACAGCGAGCAAAACACAAATGTTTATTCCAACGTTTTGAAAAGTGTTTTGTTCATCCTTTTTACTGTGCTAAGCACGAGTACACTATTTGCCCAAAACCCAGGTGGGGTGGCAGGTGCAAATGTTTGGATGAAAGCAGATGCAGGTACCAAGCAGTTGACGCTGTTTAATATTCCATTGAGTAACAGAACGGTTAGTTCGGAGTTAAATGCAGCATACCCCATTAGCCAATCGCTGCTAAGTTCACCAATAGGATGGGCACCGACAAATGTTGGAGCACCAAAACCATTGGGCGAATTTATCACCCTTGATATGGGTAGTGTGCAAGTGGTAGATGGTGTAGTGATTAAAGGGCGCGAAACGGCGGTACAGTATGTAACAAGATTTACAATTAGTATATCTAATGATGATATAACCTATACGCCATTGGGAGTAACCTTCACGGGGAATTCGGATAATACAACGGCCTTGGCTGTTCCTTTCCCCACGGCACAAACAGCTCGTTACGTCCGATTTTTTCCGACCGTTTGGGTGAGCTATCCTGTTATGCGCATCGACTTGTATAAAACAACGGCTAGTGTGGCCAATAATGTAGCCGTAGGTTCTTGGAGCGATAATAGTAGCAATGCAAATATTGCAGCTCAAAGCGACCCACAGAATATGCCGACCTTAAAAGATAATCCTACCGATAATATTAATTTTAATCCTGTATTAAGCTTTGATGGTAATGACGTAATAATTGATGCGAATGGAGTAATTGGTACCACACCTAGCACTTATGCAAATGCTTTTGCTGTAAACAAATCTAGACAACTAGTTAATGGAGTTGTATTTCAAGAACTACCGCTTGGCGTGGGTTCTTATTATGCTTTAATCACTTCTTATGGTAATGGCCTTGCTTATTGGGATGGCGCAGGAAACTCGAGAATTAGTATCGCTTGGGGCGGCACATTAGGCGAAACTTATTTATGGACTGGTTTTAATGGCAACTCTACCGAAACCAACAAGCGGCAGCTTAGAAGAGATGGTTTGCCAATCCTGCAAAACACAACGGCGGTATTAAGTTATACAGGAAACAATTCGCCCATGAGATATGGCACAAATTACAATGGTGATATTCCCGAAATCATTACTTATACCACCGAACTGGACAGTACATCTCGTTCAAAAGTTGAATCTTACCTAGCCATCAAATATGGTAAAACATTAAACCAAACTACACCATCTCCCTACCTTGCAAGCGATAGCACCGTTTTTTGGAATCCAGGTCTGGCCGGTAGTTTCAACAAAAATATTGCGGGGATTGCCCGCGATAATGCATCGGCATTGTATCAAAAACAAAGTAAAAGTGAAAACACGGGTGCTGTACTTACTATTGCCGCCACCGCTTTGGCCGTAAATAATAAATTAAATACCGGTACACTGGCCGATAAAAATGCAATGCTTTGGGCAAACAATAGTGGCACCCTAGGCGCATCAGCATCGCTAGTGCCAGCAGGCGTTACTGCCCAAATTTGGTTAGATAGAAAATGGCAAGCACAAACTACGGGCTCATCGGGTTCGGCACAATTTATTATGCCGGCTGCTGTACTCGATGCCATTGGTGCGCCCAATTCGACACACTATTTAGTATTGGCAAATGATTCTACTTTTACCACAGGTGTAACCCAAGTAGCTATGACAAAATCGGGTACGAATTGGGTAGCAAACCAAACATTAGCCGCGGGTACCAAATATTTCACCTTTGGAGTAGGATGTTTTACTGCGGGTGCGGATCAAGTAGTTTGTACAGAAAAAACAGCCACCCTAGCCGCTACGGGCACAGTGGGTGTTTGGAGTTCGCCAGCAAGCAATCCGGCAGTACTTACATTTACTACGCCTGCTAGTCCTACCTCTACAGTTAGTGGCTTTACGGTAAATGGTACCTACAAAGCGATATGGACTGTAGGCACTTGTAAGGATACGGTAGATTTGGTAGTGAACAAACCCAATGCCGGCCCAGACCAAGCAGGTTGTGCCAATGGCGTAACTATGGCAGCTGTGGGCGCGGGTGTATGGACAGCCCAGGCAGGGAATCCGGGTACTGCAACCATCGTTGCGAATACCAATCCGGCTACGCAAATAACTACTTTTAGCGCAGTGGGTACCTATAATTTTATATGGACTTCCAATGGATGTACGGATACGGCTCAGGTGGTAATAAGTGCCAGACCAGCCACACCTACTGGAACGACTACGGCCTTTACTGATTGTAATACTCAAAATGGTAGCATTACATTAAATACTCCCACGCCTACGGCCAACTACGAATTTAGTATAGACAATGGTGTAAGCTATCAGGCATCAAATGTAATAAACAATCTGAGCGCGAGCACTTATCCAGTGGTGGCCAAACTGATTGGCAGTACCTGTACTTCATTACCAGCAAACTTTGTAGTAGCCGCAGCGGCAGCTGTTCCTACACCATCAGCTACCAAAGTAAATCCTACTAGCTGTTCGTTCCCCGATGGAACCATTACGGTTACGGGTCCCACACCGCTAGCCGATTATTTATTCAGCTCAGATGGCGGTTTGAATTTTCAGGCATCCGAAAACTTCTCAGGCTTATCAGCCGGATCGTATTCTGTAGTGGCCAAAAAAATAATTGGAGGTTGTAAGTCAGCAGCCTCGGCTCAATCCTTAACGATAGCTTCTGTAGCTAACCCAACGCGTACGTTTACAAATTCTACCAGTTGTGATACGGGCAATGGTACCATTACCATTACAGCACCTACACCAGCAGCCAATTATTTATTTAGCGTAGATAATGGTTTTTCTTTCCAAGCTTCGCCAAACTTTACAGATTTGACACCGGGTATTTATTTCGTAAAAGCCAAGTTGATTTCTTCGGGTTGCGAATCCAATCCGGTATCTACCACTATCGGTGGTGGCGCAGTAGCAGCTCCTGCTACTACGCAGGTGAATATAACGGCTTGTAGCCCCAATAATGGTTCTATTACTGCCACCAGTCCAACGCCGGCAGCCAACTATATGTTTAGTATAGATAATGGCGGTACTTATCAAGCTTCTAACGTATTTAGTAATTTGAGTGCTGGTAATTATTTTGTACGTGCCAAATTAATCAGCACGGGTTGT
>JBBSPP010000221.1:0-5538 GCA_038258625.1 Chitinophagales bacterium | reverse complement strand
TGCCATTGAGGTGCAACCCACAATATTCAAATCTTGCAGAGCATGACCAATATCGTGCGCGGCATGATAATTTAAAATACGTTGGTAAGGCGATGCTATAAAATTATGCTCGAGCGCAAAATATTGTGAAATGCCAAAAATTTCTTCTTGATATTCTTGCGGAATATATTCATCCATATCGCGATTAAAAAAGCGGACGAAATACTTAATCGTTTTTTGTTTGGCCTCGCCGGGGAGTAATTTCTTTATTTGAGCTACAAAAATATCTTCTTGTTTTTGGATCAAAAACTTAGACAGTGCGCCATAAATTGTACCACGCTCGTAGGCGTTTCCTTCTACGTACATTTCCCAAAAGCCAGCATCATTTTTGCGCAACCAATTATTTTTATACCGAAAGCTCGAATCATTTAGCCGTTCTACTTGTATATCATCTGGTGTAAAAGTGGAGGTTATTTGAGGCGTTGCTGGTTTTGTCCACAGCAAGAAAATCTGACATAGGATGACCATCACCAAAATAAAAATCAGGAATCGTGTTGCTATTTTTTTTAGTCGTTGCACTGTTTGCGTTTTGCCTTTTTTTGTGGTGGCCAAAGATACCCAAAAAGGCCATGGGGAATTTCGCGCAATGATTTAATATTTACAAAAAAAGTTCAGCAGAAGCTGAACTTTTTTGTACTACACTTTCCTAAAAAATAAAATTGTAGAGCGAATTATAACTTCAAAATTCTGAACGTTTCTACATCATCTTGTATGTATAATTTTATAAAATAAATGCCTTTTTCAAAAGCTGCCATATTATACTGCGTTATATTTTGGCCTTCTTTTTTATCTATCAACTTTCCGGTGATGTCATAAATTTCTAGCATTACTATTTTATTTTCAGCGCTAATTTGAATTGTTTCATTTACAGGGTTTGGATAAACGGTAGCCTGTATTTTTTTACTAAAGTTGATGCTGCGAGTTTCGCTGTGCGTAAATTTTCCGTCATGATCCACCATTTTTAATCGGTAAAAATTACGCCCTATCATTGGTTGCACATCTAGCAATTCGTAATGGGCAACGCCGTTTACCTTATCTGTGGTTGCTACTTCATTTATTTTTTCAAAATTTATTGCATCGGCGCTACGTTCTATTTCAAAATAGGCGAGATCCATTTCGCTTTCGGTTTCCCAAATTAATTGTGCGGCATTCTCAAGTTTTTTTACTTCAAAACTTAGTAAAGTTATGGGCAGCGGATTGGCAGTCGTGGCTGATGCTAAGGTAAACGGACTAAAATTGCTAACCGCGCTCGAAGTTCGAATTGTACCGTTATCATTCGTTCCGTTTATAATTCCTTGTCCTTGATCTTGCCAAGTAGTGCCATCCCAACGCGCCACGCGTAAGTCAGGAATATTATTGATAATCCCGCTGCGCACAGTATCCCAGCTAAGGGTTACAAATGCATTTGAAGTGCCCGCGGTACGATTGCAAATCCAATATTCGTTGCGCGATACATGGTCAATGCCTAAGCCTTTCATACTCGTATCGTAGCCAGCAGTTTGTGCGTTTGCATTAAAATACTCGGCAGTAAATGCATCGGTATTAACTGCGGGTGCACTGATAGAAAGTGGCGCGTATTTATTATTTTTTCCTAGGGGGAAAGTGAAAACGTCATTCCCAATTTTTGCTATTGGGCCAGATACATAGCTGGCATTATTGCCCCCCACTGCCACTGCATTATCATTAAACGTAAGTCGGTTGGTGGTATCGGTATTTATTTTGCCGTTGGCAAATGATGCTATAATACCTACACGCACTGGTTTGTTCAGGGTGAGGTCTGCATTTTTATCCATGAGCAATCTACTGATTACTATGTTTTGCGAATTACTTTGGTCAATGACAGCGTTGGTATTGCCCGTAAATTTTATAGTTCCCAAAGTGGGTGCACTATTATAATTCAACATCAAATTGCCACTAAGTATGGTAGTATCTACATAGCCAAAATACAGTGGGCCGCCATTTTTTACCAAGCTAACATTACCGAAATAATAATTTCCATAACCAGCTCCGTTGGCATCAAAAAACTGATTTGGGCCATTGTTTGTGAGGGTGGTATTTCCTATAATTGTATTATCGTCAACACTGGTAACAAAGCCACCAGTATAAGTAGAATCACTGCTAATAAACAAATCTCCTTCTAAGCGATTGCGATAAAAATAGGCGTAAGCATTGCCACGATAGTTGGTGATAGAACAGCTAGTAACTTTTAGTGTATCGTCCCACACATCAAAGCCGCGTGTATTTTGCAAACTTATTGCGCCACCCGCAGTTTGATTTGATACTCCTCGCATATTAAAATTGGCAGGCGTTGTATCATTATTCACCGTCATATTGATGCTACCTGTTATAAGCGTTTTGGAGGCTGTTGCGCCAAAAGAAGATGGCCCACCTACCAAATTACTGTAAACAAAATTTCCGTTTATATTAGCGCCTGCGGCAAAAGCAGTAGTAGCACCACTACCTAATCGGTTAATGGTGAGGTTGCCGTTGTAGGTAGATTTTTCTACATTACCCAAAATTAAACTGCCTGAACCATTGGCGGTGAAAACGGTGTTGCCCGTAAACGTATTAGCACTTGTCAACCCGCTAGCTTCATATAAAATGTTGCTGCCATTAAGCTCGGCAACTGTATTGCCCGTAATGCTGCAATCTTTTATGTCGGTAAAAAATCCACCTGTATAGGTACTATCATCGCGGATGGTTAAGTCGCCAAAAATTTCGTTGGAATAAAATGTGGCGTAATCGGCACCTCGGAATTGGGTAAGCGAAAGTGAAGCAACTCGCAACGAATCCTCTCTAAAATCAAATCCTTGAGTATTTTTTACATCTATAATGCCGCCGGTGGTTAGATTAATTAATCTATAAACTTTGAAGACTGCTGGTGTTGTATAATTTGCCAACATATTTACTGTACCGGTTATGTTGGTCGGGTTTGCGCTGGTGCCAAAATAAGTTTGGCCCGAAGTATTATTGGTGTAAGAAAAATTTCCATTTATAGCGGGCCCTGCACCTAAGCCAAACGTATTACCAGCCACGGTTCTATTAATAGTGAGGTTGCCGTTAAATATTGATTTTCCATAATAACTTACATCTAGCCCGCCAGTTCCATTTGCATTTATCATTACATTACCATTGTACTCACCAGCGGCCGTAGCATAATATCCTTCTAAGAATGCATTGCTACAATTATTATTCACCAATGTATTGCCCGTTATTTTGTTTGAGCGAAATTCAGTAACATACCCACCAGCATACGTATTGTCGGCAGTAAACGTAACATCGGCAGTAATATCATTCCCAAATAAATATGCGTAAGCATTTCCTTTGTACCCCAACACACTTAGGGAGTTTACAATAAGTGTATCATTTTGTATAATGCAACCTCGAGAATTTTGCACCGTCACGTTTCCACCAGCAGTTTGATTATTTATTCTATACATTTCAAAAGTTTCTGGTGTGGTTAAATTGGCAGCAACGATGACCGTTCCCGAAATTAAAGTAGAAACAGTAGGCTCCCCCAAAATGGTGGCACCCGAAGCCGAATTGGTGTAAGAAAAATTGCCATTTATAGTAGCATTATAATAAAAAGCGTGGGTGAGGCCAGCCTTGGTTCTATTAATTGATACATCTCCATTAAAAGTAGATGAGGCAGCATGGCATATACGCATTGCACCGCTACCGCTGCAGTTAAAAATTGTATTGCCATTAAAAACATTCGCAGCATTGCTACCATTTGTTTCTAAAAAAGTATTGCTACTATTATTATTTATGGTGGTATTGCCTGTAATTGTATTTCGGCTCATGGACGTAAAATAGCCACCGCCATAAGTGCTATCGGCACTTATAGTTACGTCACCAATAATTTGATTACCATCAAAATAAGCATAGGCACTCCCTTTATAACCTGTAATGGATAGTGACGTTACCAGTAAGGAATCATCCTGCATCAAAAACCCTCGGCTATTATTCACATTAATTGTGCCGCCCGTTGTCATATTTTTTATACGCGCCATCGTCATTGGTTGGTTGGTAGTATCTGTAATATTTACATTTATTATACCTCCTATAACTGTTGTGCTAATGGTTGACCCTATTGCGCTCAAACCACCTACTGGATTATTGTACGAAAAATTATTCGCCACCGTGCCGCCGGTATTAAAAATAACAGAATTTCCAACATTAGCTCGATTGACAATTACATTTCCCAAAAAATTACTGGCTGATCCATTTGACAAATTAAAATCCAACGTGCTATTTACATTGTATGTCATGTCAAAATTATAAGTACTGGGCACTAAGCCATTACCCTCAAAAAAAGCATTTGAACCAGTAAGATTGAAAGTAGCGGTATCATTATAAACACTACCAGACAAAGAGGTACTATAACCGCCCGTACCCGTATTAATATTAAAGATAATATTCGTACCCGGTGCACTATTATTTATAGTATCGCCAACAAACGTATTGTAAGCATTTACCGTTTGAAGGTTAACAACAAAACCATTTACATCCAGCTTGCTGCCCGATTGCATATTGATGTTTCTGAAGGTAACATTCGATGTTAATTGCGGAAAATTGGGCAACGTACCGCCCGGAATAATTACTGTACTACCAAGAGTAGGCACATTAGCTGGAGTCCAATTTGCGGGAGTGTTCCAATTGCTACTTGTGCTGCCGTTCCATGTTTCGGCCTTGGCTGTAAAAGTTAGTGCACATAAAAAAATGATAGAAATGTAAATGTGTTTCATAAGTAGTGGTTTTTTGTTTGATACAAATATCCTAAAAAAGACGATAAAAATCAAGTCTCAAAAAATAAGATGCTAGATTAAACAGTCTGAAATTTAAATAAAAACTTGCTACATCATAGCCTCCTAGGCATTTGTGCGAGAAGGGATGAAAATGCCAATGTCAAAAAAATCACGGATTTCAGGGATACTTTTTTTGTAGAGACTAAGCATTTTCAAAGTTGATTTACCAATATGAATTGTCTATGCAGCATCTTCTAAAAAAATGGCCATATACTACTGCACACTGGCCAACCGCTTATCACCTAGTACGCAGGCTTATCAAATTTTTACTTTAAAAAAACGCGCGCCTGTTGTACTTTCGAGCGCATGAAATTTTTACACTACTTATTAGTTGTACTCTTCGTGAGTACCAGTGCTATGGCACAAGATGATTTGGTAAAATCATTAGATAAAAATGCTTCGGAAAAATCGAAAGAGAAGTATCAATTTAAAACGCTCATTAATTTGGAAAACTCACCCGTAAAAAACCAAGGTAGCAGTGGCACATGTTGGAGCTATTCGGGCAATTCTTTTTTGGAAAGTGAAGTGATGCGCAATGATGGTGGCTTTGTAGATATATCCGAAATTTACACAGCACGATGCGCATACATTGAGCGTGCCCGCAACTACGTACGCATGCACGGCAACGTAGGCTGGGGCGATGGTGCCGAGCTGCATGATGTTGTTGCCGTGTATGAAAAATATGGTGCCG
>JBBSPP010000220.1:0-5548 GCA_038258625.1 Chitinophagales bacterium | reverse complement strand
CGAGCTTGTCGAAGGGTACCCCGCCCAATCAACGGCAAACTTAAATGTGCCAAAGGCGCCAAATCGCCACTCGCCCCAAGGCTCCCCTGCTGAAAAACTTCGGGTAATAAATTTTTGTTATATAGTGCCAACAACTGATTGACGAGCTCCATACGCACGCCGCTGTGGCCGTATGTAAAATTTTTTATTTTTAAAAGCAGCATGAGTTTTACAATTTCGTTGGGTACTAAATCGCCTACACCACAGGCGTGCGAAAGCACCAAGTTTTTTTGTAAGCGTTCTAGCTCGCTACTTTCTATTTTTACATTACACAAACTGCCAAAACCTGTATTGATTCCATAAAAGGTTTCGCCACTTGCCACTTTTTTATCCAAATATTCTCTGCAATTAGTTATACGTTTTTCGCTTTCTGCAGAAATAGAAATTTCATCATTCAAAAGTTGGTGGATAGTATCAATAGTTATTTCGTCAAAAAGTTGTATCATAAAAAAGAAGGATTGGTAATTTTTAAGAAGCCAAATATAAGCAATGTGCTTTTTTAATGTGTGTAGAGAGCTGTCAGGTTTTTGACACCTTGCAGGTCTAAAACTGTATCAGTACAAACAAGGGTACTTATATTATAATTTATTACCCTAAATTTTTACCTTTAGCCTAAAATATATAATTCGTGAATAATTTAAAACGCCTATTTCTTTTTAGCATGATTGTTGTGGCCATTAATGGTTGCCAATCCGAAAGCAAAAAAAAATTGGATGCTCACTATTTACATGATTGGAATACTGCACTGGAAAAAGGAATTATCAACGATTTTTTTAGTCCGCCCGTTGCAGGCAGAATGTACACCTACCCCAATTTGATAACCTATATTATTTTGACCAATGGCAAAAACAACGTACAACCTTTACTTAAAAATTTC
The DNA here is from genome assembly GCA_038258625.1 of Chitinophagales bacterium. GTDB lineage: Bacteria > Bacteroidota > Bacteroidia > Chitinophagales > Chitinophagaceae > JAGNRR01. The sequence continues at coordinate 4,632 of JBBSPP010000220.1, read as the reverse complement.
CCCGACCTACCCAAACTAGAATCCGAAAACCGCGAATTAGTAGCGCTTTATGCTTTTTATTTTATAGCAAAAAAAATGGTGTACAGCTACAATTTTTTGGATGAGCACTTACCCATTTTTGAAAAAGAAGCAGGCAAAAATTTTAGCAAAAGCGAATTGGAAATCGCCAAAATAAAAGCCGAAGAAATTAGTCAAATATTTTTACAATGGGTAGCAAAAGATGGTTACAAAGAAAGCCGCAGCGATACAAAATTCAAACTGAGCGGAAAAGTAGGTGCATGGAAACCTACGCCCAATGATTTTGCCGATGCGATGGAACCCAACTGGACAAAAATTAGAACTTTTTTTATTGATTCTTCGGCTCAATTTACTGAAAAATATAAGCCCTATCCGTTTGATATTGACAACCCAAATTCTGATTACTACAAAGATTTGAAAGAGGTAAAAAACCAAGTAGATCAAACCACCGAAGCACAGCTGGCTACTTCTAAATATTGGGATTGTAGCCCCTTGGCCGTGCAGCACAAATCGCATGCCATGTATGGCGAAAAAAAGCTGACACCTGGCGGGCATTGGCTGAATATTGGGCGCAATATTAGTAAGCAAAAAAAGGATCATTTATTAGCTGCGGCAAAAATGTATACACTGCTTTCATTATCAATCTGCGATGGATTTATAGCTTGTTGGGATGCTAAATATCACTACGATTATATACGGCCCATAACGGCTATTCAGGAACATTGGGATAGTGATTGGGAGACATTGATTCTCACCCCAAACTTCCCCGAGTATCCCAGCGGGCACAGTGTAATATCGGGCGTAGCCTCTACAGTGCTGGCAGGTATTTATGGTGATGAAATAAGCTTTACCGATAATGCCGAGCAGCCATTTGGCATGGAGCCTCGAAAATTTAATTCGTTTACGGAAGCTTGCAACCAAGCCGCAATGAGCCGTTTTTGGGCGGGCATACATTACCGAAAAGCGATTGAAGATGGTGTGTTAATGGGCAGAGAAATTGGTGAATCAGTTATTAAAAAAACATCGTCTTATGCAGCAGAATAAATTTTTCTATTTTCTAGTTTTAATTACTAGTATTTTTTTTACCAGTTGTAAAAATGGCGGATTAAATATAGATGGCGAAAAACCACTTTTTACACTAACGGATAGTAGCGAAACGGGTTTCTTTTTTTGGAACGAATTGGATGATAATGAGGAACTTAATTCTTTTAACTACGGTTATTTTTATAATGGTGGCGGTGTGGCGGTAGGCGATATAAATAATGATGGTCTGCCGGATATTTATATGGTAGGTTGCACATTTGGTGGCAGACTTTTTTTAAATACGGGCAATTTTACGTTTCAGCAAATTACCGAAACATCAAATAGCCATACTAACGGATTTACACATGGTGTGGTGATGGAAGATGTAAATCAAGATGGGTTTCTCGATATTTATTTATCGCGCTCTATGTCAAATATCGATAGCCAACGCGCCAACCGCTTGTTCATAAATAACGGCGATAATACGTTTACCGAGCGCGCCAAGGAGTATGGCATTGCCGATGAAGGATTTACCACGCAGTCTAACTTTTTTGACTATGATAATGATGGAGATCCGGATTTGTATGTGCTCAATCATTCAATTTATTTTGATTTGATAGGAGGCATAATTACCCCCGAACAACGATTAAAAAAATTGAGAGAAACCGATCCGAATGATTATTTAAGAACAGTATCCAAACTTTACAGAAATAATGGCAACGGTACATTTACCGATGTAAGCGAGCAAGCTGGCTTGAAGCAAATAATGTATGGACTTAGCGCAACGGTGAGCGATATAAATAATGATGGCTGGCTCGATTTGTACTGTACATCAGACTTTGCCGATCAAGATCATTTGTATTTTAATAATGGCAACGGTACATTTACAGATGTGACCCATGATGTGCTGGGGCACATAAGTATGTTCACCATGGGGTCGGACATTGCGGATGTAAACAATGATGGCCTGCTAGATATTATGACGGCAGATATGATGGCGGAAGATAATTATCGGCATAAACAATTTAAAGCAAATTATCCGTATGATTTATTTAAAATGAGCATGGACTACGGCTATCATTGCCAGGTTGTGCGCAATTGTTTGCATATAAATAATGGTGCGGGCCAATTTAGTGAGATTGGTCAACTCGCTGGTATATCACATACTGATTGGAGCTGGGCACCCTTGTTTGCCGATTTTGATAACGATGGTCGCAAAGATCTTTTTGTGTCAAACGGATATTATAAAGACCTGACCGACATGGATTTTGTAGCATACGGAAGCGATGAAATTATTAAAAAAGCCCAAGGTAAAGAGAACGTAAAATTTATGGATTTTATAAATGCCATAACTAGTACGCCGCTGCAAAACTATATTTTTAAAAATGTGGGCAATAGTATTTTTGAAAAAATATCAGACGACTGGGGGCTTACACAAAAATCGTTTAGCAACGGCGCTGCTTATGCCGATTTGGATTTGGATGGCGATCTGGATTTGATTGTAAATAATTTTAACGAGCCCAGTTTTTTGTATAAAAATAATAGTGTAGAAAATAACGCGGAGAATAAATTTTTGAGTTTTATTTTTTTACCGAAACAACACAGCCAAGTGCAAGGCACAAAAGTGCAACTATTTACAGATAGTGGGTTGCAGTATCAGCAACTGATAAATAATCATGGTTTTTTATCGAGCATGCATCAGTTGCTACACTTTGGTCTGGGCAAAAATAATAGCGTACAGCGGGTAGAAATAGAATATCCAAACGGCACGATTGAAGAAATAAAATCACCCGTATTGAACAAGCAAATGGTGTTGGACATTACAAAAGGAGTGGTAGGAAAATTTGAAAAACCCACAGAAAACAAAGCTGTTCAATTTAGCGAAGTAGAAAATGCATTTTCACCAGCGTATTTTTATAAAGAAAGTGATTTTATAGATTTTAAGGACGAACCGCTTTTAGAACAAATGTATTCGAACCGCGGACCCTTTGCGAGCAAGGGCGATGTAAATAATGATGGGCTGGAAGATTTGTATTTGAGCGGCGCGGCGGGTATGGAAGCATGTCTTTATTTGCAAACCAAGGCGGGCAAATTTATAAAAAAACCGAATGCAATTTTTGCCCAAGATAAACATTGTGAAGATGGGCAAAGTGTATTTTTTGATGCTGATGGCGACAAAGATTTGGACCTTTATGTTACAAGCGGCAGTAACGAAGTGCGGGATGAAAAATTATTTTTGGATAGACTGTATATAAATGAGGGCACGGGAATTTTTACAAAAAGTAGCACGCTGCCCAACATAAAATCAAATACTCTAAGTGTAGAAGCTATAGATGTTGACAAGGATGGCGATCTCGATTTATTTGTAGGCGGCAACGTGGTGCCCAAGCAATTTCCGAAGGCTTTTGCTAGTTACATCTTAAAAAATAATAAAGGTGTTTTTACAGCAGATTATAATGCATTGCCCAACAATGGAATGCTAGGAATAATAAATGATATAGACCAACTAGATATTAATGGCGATAAAAAAATGGACATTGTATTAGCCGGCGACTGGTTGCCAATTACTATACTGACCAACGGCGGAAAATTATTTAAAAACGAAACGGAAAAATATGGTTTTGAAAAAACCAATGGTATGTGGAACTGCCTAACCATAAGCGATATAAATGGCGATGGCAAAAAAGATATTATTGGCGGTAACCGGGGACTGAATGGATTTTTTACTTGTAGCAATCGGTACCCCGCTACTTTGTATGTAGATGATTTTGATGACAATGGCGAGACCGAAGCGGTGGTAAATTATTACTTCCGCGATTATGTATTGTACCCCAAATATTCGCTAAACGAATTATTGGAGCAGATACCTTCGTGGCGCGGGCAATTTCCGCGATACAATAAATATTCTTTGGCTAAGAGTGAGGATATTTTTACTACGGTAAAGTACCCTAATATGCAAACGTTTTACTGTTATATGTTTGAGAGCGCGGCATTTTTATCAGGCAAAAATAATGAGTATACTATGACATCACTGCCGGTTCAAAGCCAGTATAGCCAAGTTTATAGCTTGGCAGTTTTCGATGTAAAAAATATTCCTTATCTACTAGCGGGGGGCAATAATTACGGGGTGGATGTCAATCAAGCTCGCTTGGATGCCAGTATGGGAAGTCTACAGTTTTGGAACGGCGTTTTTTTCGAAAATGTATCCTTCAGTAATGGTCCATTTGAAGGCGAGCTTAGGCAATTTATTACCTTACGTGATCATGGGAAAGAAAAGTTATTGGTGCTAAAAGCCAATTCCAATGCAATCATTGTAGCGGCGAAATAAATGTTAACATTTTTTGCCCAATCATTTTTTTAATTAATTAGTTCAATTAATTGATTATGAATACCAAACATATTTAAAAATAAGTATGTTATCTTATTGAAAAGAATATCATAATAACTTCTTAATTTAGCTTTTCACTAAAAAATTTTTTATACATGAAAAAAATGCTACTTGTCTTTTTTGTAGGTTTGTTGGGTGTCTTTCTTTCTTTCGGTACAAATGCGCAGGTATTAGTTACTATTGGATCGGGCACTACTTCCAAT
>JBBSPP010000219.1:0-5571 GCA_038258625.1 Chitinophagales bacterium | reverse complement strand
GCGTTGAACGTAGATTTTCTATCTTTTGACGGGCAAATTGTAGGATTGAATAATGAAGTGAAATGGGCTACGACCAATGAAAAAAACCTACTGCAGTACGATGTTGAGCATAGCATGGATGGAATTAGCTTTACTAAAATAGGCGTGGCCGTTGCAAAAAATAGTGCCGAAAATAAGTACACTTTTATACACGACCAACCCGCGACAAACAGTAATTATTACAGATTAAAAATTGTAGATGCCGAAGAAAAAATTTCCTACTCCGAGGTAATATTCTTGGCGCGTAAGGATAAAAATAATTTTGCCATTTTCCCGAATCCTACAAAAAGCGAACTGAATATAAACTTGGTGGGCATGCCCTTGCAAGACAATTTGGTAAGCTACTCCATTACCGATATGAGCGGCAAAGTATGGTTGCAAAACAATATTACAGTAACAACTAAAAACGAAATACTAACTGCTGATATGACTAGCTTGCCCATAGGCATGTACTTTGTACAGGTAAATATTAATGGTGATTTTTCTGTCCAAAAAGTAGTGAAACAATAATTGCTCCACTAAAAAAAAATAATGATGACCGTCCTTTGTGGCGGTCATTTTTTTTATAAAAAACTTAGGTGTAAAAAGGCGAAATCATAAGGTAAACAATCACGCCCGTGATGGCCACATATAGCCAAATAGGAAACGTCCAACGAGCCAGTTTTTTATGTACAGCATACTCGCCAATAAGTGAGCGGTAAGCGGTGTAAAGTACAAATGGCATAATTATCCCCGCCAGCACAATGTGGGTGGCTATTACAAAACGGTAAATAGTACGCCCAACTCCTGCGGCAGCTATTTCGGCATCGGTTACAATTCCATTATAGTCCACATCGCCGTACAATGTTGGCCCAGCAAAAAGGTGGTGGAGTATATAAAAAACTAAAAACAGCACAGAAATTCCCATAGCTGCTAACATTACTTTTTTGTGCAATTCAAACTTTTTTTGTTTTACCAAAACCAAGGCAACCACCAAAAAAATAGCCACAAACGAATTAACCAACGCACTGAGCCCTGCAAAAATATGTGGGTCAAAACCTAGATTGACATCCAGTTCTACTTTTTCGAGGAAAGAAATTAGCGCAAACACAATGACGGAAAAAGTCCAAATTAGGATGTGCGCTTTTCTATCGTTTTTAATTAAAAGTGGTTTCATCATTATTCTCTACTTTTTTTCTCATGAATTTTATTTTTCTCCACCATCATAATCGCTACATCGTCTATGCATTTTTTTACCTGAGAAGAATCTAGCCCGTTATAATACCCACGAATATTGCGGTATTTATCTATCAAAATTATTTCATTGGGCACTTCATTTTTTAGAAGGCGGTTTGCATTTGGCAAAAATAATTCGTTCTTCGCCACCCGATAAAGTTCCTGTTGACTTGCTGTAATAAACGTCCAGGTATCGTGGTCGAGCGTATGGCTATTAGCATAAGCGCGCATGGCCGCTACAGAATCCACAGCGGGATTCACGCCAATAGAAATCATCTGTATCGAAGTATCATGTTTTTTTAGTTTAAAGCCTTCTTGAATATGCGCAATATGGTAGGTCAGTTTATCACTGCTGGCACTAGGCGCCGTGGTAAAAAAATTAATCACCAACGTCTTGCGCGGGTAATCTTTTGATAAGTCAACGGGTTTATTAAGATGACTCACAAAATTGGTGGTGCCAAGGGTGTGGTAAATAGTATCGCTAATTTTTTTACCTTCCACGGTTCTTTCAATGACCGTATCAATACCAAAATTACCTGGTGTATACACATGCCCAGTATGCCCCAAACTTTTCAGTATGAAATAACAGATGGTGGGAATAATTACCGCTATACCAATGCCGTATAATTTTGATGTTAAGCTCCATTTTTTCACGGCGCAAAAGTAAGGCTAAGCAACGGCACATATTGTGGGCACCATATTATTTTCATACAAATAATACGATTCTTTTTTGGTGCGTCTTTATAAAAAAATGCAGGCTCAAAAAATTTTGGAATTTGGTATTTCAAGTTTGACATTTGCCACCAATGCTAGAAAAAACTTGGGTCGGCGCGGTGAGTTATCTGAATACAAAACCATTAATTTATGGTTTTGAGCAGGGCGCAATGGCGGCTGATGTTTATCTTATTTTAGACTATCCCTCTAGGCTTGCACAGCGTATGAAAAGTGGTGAGCTGGACGTGGCACTGCTGCCAATTGCCGCAATAGCCGATTTAAAAGACGCTTATATTTTTAGCAATTATTGCATAGGTGCCAATGGTGCGGTGGCTTCGGTTTGTCTTTTTTCAGAGGTGCCGCTAGGGCAGGTAACCGAAATTTATTTGGATTACCAAAGCCGCACAAGTGTAGCCTTGCTCAAAGTTTTGTGGAAAAACTATTGGTCAAAAGAACTACTCTCAGAACCGCACGCGGTAAAATTTATTGAAGCAGACGAACATTATATTGCAAAAATAAAAGGCACAAGTGCGGGCTTAATTATTGGCGATCGTGCTTTTGAGCAGCTCAAAAATTACGAATATATTTATGACCTTGCCCAAGAGTGGAAAGCATTTACGGGTTTGCCTTTTGTATTTGCAGCTTGGGTAACCAACAAAAATTTAGAACAAAAATTTGTCGATGATTTTAACCGCGCCAATGCGTTAGGTTTTGAAAAACTAGATGAAATTATAACGGCACAAAAATATCCGCAGTATGATTTGCAGGAATATTACAACAGAAATATTTCCTACAAACTCGATAGTAAGAAACATGAAGCCATTGCGCTTTTTAAGAAATATATAAGCGCACTGTAATTACCTTAGCAGTTGTGCCAACTAAAATTTATTTAATTTCTGTACTGTTTTTTTTCGCCGCTTGCGGAGGCAACAAAAAATCGTCCAACACTTTTAGCATCAACCAAACGGCCGGTGTAGAAAGCCTCGACCCTGCTTTTGCCAAAAACCTAAACATTATGACGCACACCAATAATCTGTACAACAGATTGATTGAGTATGACGATAGCATGACTGTGATACCGTCTTTGGCCAAATCTTGGACGGTTTCTGACGATCGGAAAACCTATACTTTCATTATTCGGGATGATGTTTTTTTTCATGATAATGATGTTTTTCCAAATGGCAAAGGACGAAAAATGACGGCGCAGGATGTGGCGTATTCCCTAGGCAGAATAATTGATGAAAAAGTAGCTAGCCCAGGCGCGTGGATTTTTAACTGAAATGTAGATAGCGTAAAACCTTTTGAAGCTACGAATGATACTACGTTTATTCTTCGGTTACAAAAACCATTTAACCCAATCATGGGCATAATTTCTATGCAGTATTGCGGCATTATACCACACGAGGTGGTAGAAAAATGGGGCGCAGATTTTCGGTCGCACCCTTGTGGCACAGGCGCTTTTGTAATGAACCATTGGGAGGAAGGCGTAACAATTACTTATGTAAAAAACAAGAATTATTGGGAGCGTGATGAACTAGGAAAAAAGTTGCCTTACCTTGACGGTATCAAAGCAACATTTATAGATAGTAAAGCCACCGAGTTTTTGATGTTCATGCAGGGTGATTTGGATTTTATGAATGGCATTGATGCCAGTTTTAAAGATCAAGTGCTGAGCAAAAAAGGAGAACTAAAAAAAGAATTTTCGGATAAAATAGAATTACAAAAACACGCTTATTTGAATGTAGAATATTTGGGCATTTTGCAAAATGCTGCTCAAACGAACACCGAAATACTTTTAAATAAGAAAATACGCCAAGCTATAAATTATGGCTTTGATCGAGAAAAACTCGTGCTCTATCTGCGAAACGGAATTGGGATGGCGGCAATAAATGGAATGGTGCCGCCCGGCGTGGCAGGTTTTAATGCCGAAGAAGTGAAAGGCTACGAATACAATCCGAGCAAAGCAAAAGCCTTAGTTTCTGAAGTTGTAAAAAATGGAGGCAATGTAAAAGTTACCCTCCTCACACCCGACAATTATACCGATAGGTGCAGTTTCATAGCTTCGCAGTTAAAAGAAATTGGTATCGATGTACAGCTTGAAATTATGCAGCCCAACTTATTGCGTGAGCAAATGAGCAATTCAAAAGCCGATTTTTTTTGGGCTACTTGGATAGCCGATTACCCCGATGCAGAATCGTACCTCACACTTTTTTATAGCAAAAACACCGCGCCGCCAAACTATACTCGGTTTAACAATGTGGCCTACGATGCGCTTTACGAACGAAGCCTGACCGTTCGAGATGTAAAAACCAAACTAAAACTCTACAACGAGATGGATAAAATAATTATTGAAGAAGCACCTTGTGTTCCACTTTTTTATGATGAGGTGGTTCATTTTGTACAAAAAAGATTGAAGCACTTTAAAACGAATTCGTTGAATTTGATGAGTTGGAAGGAGTTGGAAGTTGAGGAATAATTTCCTTTCCCACGTTGGTCTTATGACCAACGTGTTGTGTGAATAGTGTGTTGGTGATAACACTAACACAGGCAGATGTAAAATCCAAACTAAAATTCTACAACGAAATAGATAAAATCATTATTGAAGAAGCGCCATGTGTCCCACTTTTTTATGATGAGGCGGTTCATTTTGTACAAAAGCGATTGAAGAATTTTAAAACCAATTCGCTGAATTTGATGAGTTGTAAAGAGTTGGAGGTGGAGTAAAAAACTACTGCTTCCTTACCCAAACTAACTCTGGCAATTCAACTTGCGCTTCAATAATCTCGGCGGTGCGCAGGTAAAAAACAACGCTCTTCAGCATTTTTTCGCTTACCCATCCGTGTATGCTCCACTCCGTGCTGTGGTACCAGCGTGCTACATCTTCTAGCTTTTGCTCCATGCGTTCGCTCACTATTTTTATAGCATCCTCGCTTTGCATAAAGCTGTCGCAGCTATCGTGTATTACGCGCAGTAGGCGGATAATATTTTCGGGTTGCTGCTCCAGTATTTTGTTCGTAGCCGCTATCATAAAACAAGGCCACGGCGTAATAAATTCTCCAATGCGTTTTAGTTCACCTTTGTCCACCCATGGTTTGGTAGTATATTTTTCCCAATAAAAAACATCGGTTTCTTGCTTGTCCAAAGATTCCAAAGCCCCGTCTAAATTTTTTATTACGTTGAATTGCTCCTCTTTGATTTTCTTTTTTTGCATGTTGGCATCCACGATAGCCATGAGGTGAGAACCACTTCCAAAGCGGCTTACAGCGTACCGCTTGTCATAGATTTCTGCGTGATGCTCTATGGGGTTTTTTGCGCCAGAATGTATGCCCCACGTAAGAGGGGTTATTACGTATTCGCTTATAATTTTGCTTGGGTTGCCTTTTATAATATCGGCAATAATGCCTTCGGTTAATAAAATGCACACATCAATTTCATTATTGCGCAGGGCTTCGGTCATTTGGCCGGTACCGCCTCGGAAGTCTGTCCACTCCACGTCCAACCCCCGCTTTTCAAATTCGCCACTTTCTATTGCTAAATGCACGGGCAAGTTAAAATGCTCAGGTACACCACCGATTCTTATTTTGGATAAAGTCATTGCTGTAT
>JBBSPP010000218.1:0-5623 GCA_038258625.1 Chitinophagales bacterium | reverse complement strand
TATTGATTATTCTTGGAACTCAAAGCTATTGAGAGCGGCATACAGGTTGTTATACTATTACATTCCACTGTTATACAATTAAAATACAAAGCAAAAAAACTATCAACTCAGAATATTCCTAAATGTCAAATTCAGGCGTTCACCTATTATTTTCTTCGTCTTTGGGATTTGATGTTTATAAAAATGCTGCGTGCTGCCCGCCATTATTAATAAACTGCCAGCGTTCAATTCAATTTCCAAACGCTGATTTTTATCCGTTATATGTTTTAATTGAAACGGGCGCTTGGCACCAAAAGTTACGGAGCAAATTGTTGGATTTTGGCCAAGCACTTTTTCATTATCCTGATGCCAACCCATGCTATCATTGCCCGTACGGTACAAATTGGCTAGGCACGAATTAAAATCCAAATCGAATTCTGTTTTAACTTTTTGTTTTATGGCAAGCAAGGTTGTGGTCCAAGGCATAGCAGTATTCACCATGCCCGAATATTTATACGTCACATTATCATCACCATAAAAAGCGACAAGCCGCGGCTGTTTTATCATTTTGCCAAAAAGTTTAATTTCTTTTACTTGCCAGTTAATTTCACTTTTCAGCAAATGAAAATATTCATCCGCCGCTGTCCCTGCAAAAAAATCTTTATCAAAAATCAGCGTTGCATTTGGCAATTTATATTGTTCTGCTTGCATATTTTCTAGCCTTCTATTGGTACATCTTCAGGAAAAAATGGTTCATCTGCTATGTTCAATTTTTTGTTTACAAAAATGGTGACATTTAATGCAAAGCCTATGAGCAAAATTTCACTAATTGAAAATAGCCATACTAAAAAGATAATAAGCGTACCAACCGAGCCATAAATTTGATTGTAATTTATAATATTATTTACGGCAAAAAAGAACACCGCCGTAATGATAAGAAATAAGCTGGTAGCCAAAATACTACCTGGAGTTATGAGTGGCCACCGCGTACTTGTGGCGGGCCCGTAGCGATAAATGATAGAAATTGTCATGAGCAACATGAGGCCAATAATTACAAACTGAAAAAATTTACCCACGTAGATCCAATCTTCTAAGCCATAAGACATGAAAAACCATTCTTGAAAAAGAAGCAACGCCAGCGACAAAATAATAACTACAATAAAAATGACCGTTAGTAAAATAGCCCAAAGTCGCTGCGAGTACCAATTTTTTTTCTTAAACTCCTCTACGCTCCGATCAAAACTTATCATAAGCCCAAGCATGCCGTTGCTACTGAAAAACAAGGTGAGCAGTACTGAAAAAGAAAGCAGCACTTCTTTTTTGTGCGCAAAAAAATCTTCTAACAAATTAGTTACTGACGCCTGAAATTTTGCGCTTTGGGTAATTAAGCCCACCGTATCAGAAATGGACGAAATCACATTTTCGCTAGAAATGGGCAGGTACGGTATTAATGTGAACAGGAAAAGTAAAAAAGGCGACAACGACATCAGAAAAGAAAAACTGACGGCACGCGCCATGAACGTAAAATGTTGTGAAAAAATTTCTTTGAAAAAAAACCGAAGCGAATCATACAATGAAATGCCCTGAAAACCGGGCAGTACAATACGGGATAGCCCAATGCGCAATTTCCTTATAAGGCGATGACTTCGGATTTTTTCTTCGAATGTGCTCATGCCCAGTCCTTTTTATTTTTTTTATACGCCGAAATCTAACAATCCTATTTGTAATATGTTCTATGAAATGGTGTAGGCCGATCGCGCTGTATGGATGGCTTGTTGATTGGGAATAATCGTTGGCTCCAAGTAGCGGCCCGGCCTGTACGTTGTCTACTGCGCGGATAGTTGCCTACCCGTGAGCGACCACCTCTAGCAGCTTTGAAGCTACCACCGCCGCTCGAAGCTAAGTTAATAACCGCTCCGATAGTTGCATAATTATTACCATCAAAACCAAGCAAGTATGACCCTCTTAAACTTATACCAAACGATCGACCAAAACGAATACCACCAGTGCCCATTACACTTGTTTCTGATGTGGTACTCGATAAATTTTGTTCCTGCACTATGCCCACAGTTTTCGTAGTGGCATTAGAAATGTAGGTGCTATAATCTATCCCCGCTCCAGCAAAAAAACCAATTCCTTTTTCGGCATATTTAGTAGCACCCGCACCAATATCGTACTGAAATACCAGCGGCACACTCACGAAAGTGGTGCTCGTACTTATCTCAAAAAAACCTGGAAAATTTACTTTTTGGTCAAACATCCCAACATTAATATAAGAGTTGAGTCCAATGGATGAGTTCATTCCAATTTCTTTTAGCACCAAGCGCGGCACATAACCAATAAAAGGGGCTTGATCAAAACCCTGACCAGTAGCGGGCAGCAGCACCCCACCGTCGATACCATGGGTTAAATAAACGCCTTGCCCATTGCTATGAAGGGAGGTTGAAACGATAAAAGAAAGTACAATAATGCTTTTGAATAATTTTCTGAGCATGAGATATGAATTAAATTAGCAACTAAGGTAATGCACCAAAACGAAACAATTAAAATGAAGGACTTATTAAATGAAAATATTTTGGAAACTTGCCCAAAATGCGGTGAAGGAAATTTTGAAAGAGTGAGTAAAAAAGCTAGCGGTTGGCGAAAATTATTGTCAATAATCATGTCTTTTAACACGCTGACTCGTGCCAAACATCATACATATCACCTTGTATGTAAGCGGTGCGGAACAGAAAAATCGTGGTAATTATTTCCGAATACCGCGCTCATTCATCGCATCTCTAAATTTTTTCGCATTCGCCTCGTGCTCCGTGCCATTGGTAGCAAAATTGTGATAGCCACTAAAATCTTCTTTGGCACAAAAGAAAATATATTCGGTATTGGGTGCGTTCAGCACAGCTTCTATCGAGCTAGGCTGCGGTGTGCAAATGGGGCCTGGTGGGAGTCCCGCTGTGTAATAGGTATTCCATGGTGAAGCATATTGCAAATGTTTATTGAGCACACGGCGAATAGAAAAATCGCCGTAAGCAAAGCGGGCCGTTGGGTCTGCCTGTAGCTTCATTCCTTTTTTAATTCTGTTTAAATACACACTCGCTACATTTCCTTTTTCGTCATTTTTATTTGTTTCTTCATCCACAATGCTGGCAATGGTGATGACTTCTGGCACGGTTAGTCCCATTTTTTTTGCTTTCTCTTTTCGCTCTGTTGTCCAATATCGTTTAAAGGCTGTAGCTAATTTTTCCAACACTTCCAGTGCCGATACATTCCAATACACATCGTAGGTGTAGGGCATTACGATGCATTGTATATTATTACTGTCTAGCCCAAATTGTTCCAAGTAATTATTATCATTAAATAGTGATTGAAAATCTGTTGGTTCAATTTCTATTTTCGCAGCAAGGTGCTCGGCTATCTGACTTTTGGTGCGTAGTTTGTTCACCACAATTTTTATAATTTCCTGCTCGCCAGATCGAAGTTTTTTTACCATTGAGTAATTACTCATGCCTGTTGTAAAAGTGTATTTACCCGGATGAATATTATCTCGCAAACTCATTTGTTTTGATAGACCATCGAAAGATGCAAGGTCAGCCAAAATATTTTCTTGCTTTAATTGGCTAATGAGCGTATCATAGGTGGCATCTTTTTTTAAATAAATTGATGCGCTATTTTCAAAACTACCTGTATTGCTTTTAAAAAACTCTTGGTAAACATATACCCCACCAGAAAGCAACAATAGCAGAATCAAATATCCTACAACTTTGCCTACTTTTTTTCCTTTGCTCATTTTACAAACTTAATTCTAATCTAAAACAATCTGAAAGCTAAGTGCCTTTGAGATAGATAATGATAACAGTTTTTTATAACTTTGTATCTCTCTTAAAAATTTGAATTTATGGCCTTAGAAGAATTGGTAATGCCCAAAATGGGTGAAAGTATTACAGAAGCAACCGTATTGAAATGGTTAAAAAATGTGGGCGACCCAATAGAAATGGACGAAACACTGCTGGAAATTGCTACAGACAAAGTGGATAGTGAAGTGCCGAGTACGGTATCAGGCATAGTAAGCGAAATTCTTTTTAATGTTGATGACGTGGTGCCAGTGGGTACGATAATTGCTAAAATTAGTACAGGCGGTGAAGCTGCTGCGCAAATTCCGAAAGAAGAAATTCCAAATCCCAAAACTGAAGCCGATGCTCAACCGCTAGTTACTCAATCGCCCGCCACTGCCTCAAATCAACATACTCCTCAAGCAAATAATGGTGGTGAACCCAACAGATTTTACTCCCCACTGGTAATGAATATTGCGAGTAAAGAAGGTATTTCTATGACCGAACTTGAAAACATTCAGGGAAGCGGTAAGGACAGCCGAGTGACCAAAAAAGATATTATTAATTATGTAAATAATAGGCCAAATTCCAATAATCAAATTCCAAATGTCAAAGCTGCGCCCACTTCCGAACCCGCTGTTAGCGTAGCACATACATCAACAAATTCAGAGACTAAAGCATCATCAAACCAGCCCACCACAAAGGCCGGTCAAAATGTTGAAATTGTACCCATGGATCGCTTGCGCAAATTGATAGCCAAGCACATGGTGGATAGCGTGCAAACTTCGCCACACGTTACTTCAATGACCGAGGCTGACGTAACCAATTTGGTAAACTGGCGCAATAAAGTAAAAAATGATTTTCAAAAAAATAATGGCGAAAAGCTAACGTTTACACCCCTTTTTATTGAAGCACTTGTGAAATGTATAAAACGTAATCCGCTTATAAATTCAAGCATTGATGGCGAGAATATTATCATTAAAAAGGATATAAATATTGGTATGGCTACGGCATTGCCAAATGGTAATTTGATTGTGCCCGTGATAAAAAATGCAGACACAAATAATTTGTACGGCATTTCAAAACAGGTGAACGGCCTAGCAGACCGGGCGCGTAGCAATAAATTAAAACCCGAGGATACGCAGGGCGGCACATTTACACTTACGAATGTGGGTACTTTTGGCAGCTTGATGGGTACGCCTATAATTAACCAACCTCAGGTGGCCATACTAGCAGTTGGAGCTATCAAAAAACGCCCCGTAGTAATAGAAACTCCCGACGGTGATGTAATTGCCATTCGCCACATGATGTACCTCTCCATGAGTTACGATCACCGAATTATTGACGGTTCTTTGGGTGCTGGCTTTTTGAGTGAGGTGGCTAAGGAGTTAGAAAATTTTGACACAAAACGAACAGTATAATGGAACGATTAGCCGAAAAAGAAATACTAAGCAAACTGCAAAATCTAAAAGGTTGGACGCTGAATGATGGAGCTATTGAGAAAAAATTTGAACTTGAAGATTTTAAAGAAGCTCTTGCTTTTATAAATAAAATTGGCGCCGCCGCCGAAGCGGCAAATCATCACCCCGAACTACATAATGTTTACAACAAAGTAAATATTCGCCTGAGTACGCATGATGCAGATGGTATTACAGAAAAGGATTTTGACCTTGCTCAAAAAATTTCTACCTTCTTGTAGCTACATAAAATTGGGTTTCGAATTCGAAGAAATCTATTTGATTTTTTGAAAAAATGGTGCGTGCTTTTTAGTAAAAGTGTACGAACTTTGGGTGCGAATGAAAATATTACTATTCCTT
>JBBSPP010000217.1:0-5676 GCA_038258625.1 Chitinophagales bacterium | reverse complement strand
GGCATTATTCTGAGACTCCAAACCTTTAAAACTCAAAACGCCCGAACTTTTTTGTTGCTCTTGCGATAGCGTTTGTGAGTTACGCACTTCAAACGTGCGGCACTCCAATTGGCCATTATAATAAAAAGGTATCGTCATCAGAAAGGCTTCATTCTGTCTAAATTTTTCAATAAAGAACTGATCCAAGGTGACCTTATCAGTGCTTAAAACGGCACTTTTTACAATGGCCTTCTTGCTTACTTTCTCTTTATCTACAGGCAACCATTTTATTTCAGTTCCATTTCCTGCGCATACTGGTAGGGCTGTTGCCGCTTTTTCGGCCTCAATAATTCTTTTATCGTTATTAGTTCTTGGCTGTTTTGTTTTACAACTTACACCGCCACACACTAAAATAATTCCTAAAAATAAATATTTATTCATGATTCGTTAAGACGATAAAAATAATGGATTCCTTTTAAAAAAAGGCAGATCGTACAAAATCAATCATTCAAAATCAGAAAGTATTGCCGAAAACTGACAACGCTCTCGCCGCTTGCCTACAAAATGCCAATTGCCTTTATAGAAAACTTCGTAAGGCAGTAAATAACCTGCAGCTGTTTTAAGTTTTACTTTCATTTCTACATCAAAATCATACACCAGCGTTTTGTAACTGAGCGAATAATTTCGCTGCACCACAGCATAATCGCTCACCCGAAACCAAGTGTTGAGATAATTTATAACATTATTATTTTTAAATTCGGGCTTGGGTTTAGCTTTAAAAACATAGCACCACTGCCCGTTGTACAATTCTTTGGTAAGCGCAAAGTCATACTGCTTTTTTCTGTCCTCTTCAAAAATTCCTACTTTGCCGCCCACACCTGGCACACCTTTTATGGATTCTCCGGGTCTGAAAATTAATTCTTTAAGCTGATTAATGCGCGAGCTTTCTGATTCACTCAGCTCACCATTTACAATATTATCCTCGCCGCATACTTTTTCTGTTGGCAAAAAAAGCTTGTGGTAAAATGATGCCGTTGTGTATTCGTAATCCTTTTTTTTATCATAATAATTTTTCGAAAACCGCTCATTGGCAAAAGTCATTTTTCTACAATTGCCCGTGCGCTTTTGGTTGCTTACACTTGAGTAAAAATCTTTTACCTCGCCTTCATCATCATAAAAAGAAATATCGTTGTACTGCGTATAACCTACCAAGCCCATCGATTTAAATGCTTTATAAAATGTAGAATCTTGCTGCAGCCGGTTAATAAATTTATCTACGTCAAATCCTTTTTCCATATCGGCAATTAATACTGAGCTGAGCATATAGCCTTTATGCTCCATCATGGTATCTTGCGCCTGGGCTGGCATGCAAAAAAATAATATTGCCGCCGCGCACCACATTTTTTTTCGTAGCTTTATTAAAATTTTATAGTAATATGAAACACGCATCTCTATTTTTTTTAGGTCTTTTTTTTAGCTCTTCTCTTTGGGCTGCGAGTATATTGCGCAGCGATAGCATTGATATAAAAAGTACCATCTTACGATGCGATATTACAGATTTCGTAGGCAAACAAATAAAATGCCATGCTAATATTTTGATAGCTTCAAAGATAAATGGACAAACCGCCGTGATTTTTGACCTCGAAGGATTGGCCGTGGATAGCGTACGGTGGAATGGTTTTTCGCAGCCGTATAGTGTAACTGGCACTCAACTTTCTATTACTACACCTGCAGTTTTTAACCAGGGCGATACAGCCATGGTTGATGTATTTTATCATGGCCAACCCGTAACTGATGCTACTTGGGGTGGCTATTATTTTGTAGGAAATTATAGTTTTCAAATGGGGGTGGGTTTTAATGCGCAGCCGCATAGTTTTGGGCGTACGTGGCATCCGTGTTTTGATAATTTTGTAGAGCGTAGCCCCTACGAATTTTACATTACCACCACGCCCGATAAGATGGCCACCACCAATGGACTATTTTTAGATTCTACACTTTTGGGGAACGGGAATATAGAATGGCATTACAAACTTGACGAAGAAATACCGAGCTACCTAGCTGCCGTAGCCGTGAGCGATTATGTGTGGGTAAAAAAAACATTGCAAGGAAATGTAGCTACAACACCCGCCTGGATTGCCGCACGAGCCGCAGATACCAATAATGTAAACGGCTCCTTCGCCAATTTGCAATCGTCTTTTTCTATGTTGGAGAAAAATTTTGGCACCCATTCGTTCTCCAAAGTTGGTTATACATTGGTGCCTTTTAATGCTGGCGCTATGGAGCACGCCACCAATATTCACATCGGCATTCCTTATGTAAATGGCACGCTTACGTACGAAACATTGATTGCCCACGAGCTAGCACACCACTGGTGGGGAGACTTAGTTACGTGCCGTACGGCGGGCGATATGTGGCTCAATGAAGGCTGGGCCAGCTATGCCGAAAGCCTGCATGAAGAATTTACGTATGGGCGCGAAGCATTTAAAAAATCAGTGCGCGAAAATCATCATGATGTGCTGAGTCGGGCACACATATCAGACGATGGGTATCGGGCCATATCGCCAATGGATAGCCTGCATACTTATGGTACTACGGTATATAGCAAAGGCGCCGATTTTATTCATACCCTGCGCGGCATTTTGGGTGATAGTTTATTTTTTAATGGTACCACGGCTTTTTTAAATGCAAATAAATTCAAGGATATTAGCTCGGCAGATTTGCGCGATTTTCTCACCACTTATTCGGGCATTAACCTCAATGATTTTTTTAATGATTTTATTTTTCAGGCGGGTTTTCCGCATTACTCTATAGATTCTACTCAGGTGGTGCAGCAAAATGCTACTTATGCTACAAGCGTTTTTTTGCGGCACCGAAAACACCAAGCACCCAACTATTATAATAATGTACCGCTGGAAATTTGCTTTTACGATGCGCAGTTTAAAAAACATATTTACAACATAAACTTTACGGGCAGGTGTATGGAGTTTAAAGTAAACTTACCATTTAGCCCCGCCATGATAGTGATCGACCCCGACGAAAAAATAAGTGATGCCCTTACAGAAAATGAAGCCATAGTAAATAGCATTGGCACGATTACTATGAATGAAGGCATGGCAAATGTGATCGTAAAAGCCGTCACAACAACGGCAGATTCTACCCTCGTGCGCGTGGAGCATCATTGGGTAGCGCCCGATAGATTTAGCCCAAACCCGCTGAATGGCTATGTGCTAAATGATGTGCGTTATTGGCGCGTGGCGGGCATCAACCTAGGCAATATAAAAGGTAGCATAGAATTTATTTATGATAAAACGGGCACTGGAAGTTTCATAGACAGCTCGTGGCTCAAAAATAGCCGGGATAGTATTCGTCTTTTTTACCGAAAAGATGCTACTCAAAATTGGGCTTTTGCAAATGATAGTTTGCGCTTGGCAGGCTCAACAAATAACCGAGGTTTTTTATATGCCAAAGAAATTGTAGCGGGCGAATATTGTTTTGGTATAAAAAGAACGGGCTACACAGATCCTACAATGAGTGATATTCCTAGCGGCCCGTGTAATGTAGCCACCTCAATCATTGAAAAAAAAATTCTTGAAAACATCTTTGAAATTTACCCCAACCCAGTACAATCTTATGTGCTCATTTCGGCAGCAAAAAACTTTGCGGGAGACCTAAATTTTTATGATGTAAACGGTCAGAAAATATTTAATAAAAAAATAGCCCTCACCAACCAACTCCAAAAAATAGAATTGCCCACCTTGGCTGCGGGTATATATTTTTTAGAATTGAACGATGGCCACACAGCTTTTACCAAAAAAATAATTGTGCAGCAATAAGCTTGCATTGCAAATTACGCGCATACGAATTGGGCAGTTGCGCATATTAAACTAACTTTAGCCCTCACAGTCTGACCACCAAAATATAGCAAAAATGAACTATTTATTATCTACCGTTATTGCCGTTTTTATGATGCTTTCTGCACAAGGGCAGCGCCTGTTTTCGGAAGGCATTATAACCTACAATGTCTATACCGACGGCAACGCCAACAAAGTAATAGGCCAATACATGGTGTATGTAAAAGGCAACCTCATAAAGCGGTATTTGAAACTCAATAACGGCTACGAAAACAACACAATATACAACGGCAAAGAAGGCACAAGCGCCACCCTGAAAACAATACAAGGCACACCCTACGCCCTTATGCTTACACGCGCCGAGGTAACGGATGCCAACAAACAATTTGATGGTGCCACTTATACTTTTGAAAAAAAACAAGAGACAATTGCAGGCTACGCATCATCGCGCGGCACAGTTACCTACCGCGATGGCAAAAAAGCCAACATTGCCGTAACCCAAGATTTGCGCGCCGAGGATCTTCACCTACTCACCATGTTCCCTAATTTGAATGGCATACCGCTAGATTATGAAATGGACAATGGCAACACGAGTATGCGCTTTATAGCCGAGAAAGTTGAAATTCGCAACATTAATACTGACGAATTTTCCATCCCTAAAAATTATAAAATAGTTACTAAAAAGGAGCTGGAAGGAAAGAAATAACTTCCCTACTTTCGCACCGTGAAATTTCTGATAGTTGGCTTGGGTAATATTGGTGGCGAGTATAATGATACGCGGCACAATATTGGTTTTGATGTGGTGGATCTTTTTGCTATAAAACATGATGCAAAATTCACCACCGAGAAACTGGGCGATGTATGCACCATAAAATATAAAGGCCGCACCCTCCTACTTTTAAAGCCTAGCACCTACATGAACCTGAGCGGCAAAGCCGTGCATTATTGGTTGCAAAAAGAAAAAATCCCCATTGAGCGGTTGCTCATTATTACCGATGATCTCGCCTTCCCGATTGACATCCAAAAGCTGAAAGAAAAAGGCAGTGCCGGCGGGCACAATGGGCTAAAAAGCATCGAAGAAACCTTGGCCACACAGCAATACGCTCGGCTACGATTTGGTGTGGGCAATGATTTTGCCAAGGGCCAACAGGTAGATTATGTGCTAGGGCGGTGGGGTGAAAAAGAAATTCCCTTTTTACAAAAAAAAATAGCTCAAAGCATCGATATTATCGAAAGCTTTGTAACCATTGGGCTGGAGCGCACCATGAACTTTTTTAACAACAAAAAAGTGAGTCTTTAGTCTGAAGTAGCGAGTAGTTAGACGTTTTATTTACGATCTTTTTGGCGGCTGTGCGCGTGTAAGTATTTAGTACGCTTCCATCTTTTCACCCTACCGCACCAAAGTCACATTCCCCACTTTTTCGATAATCGAATTATTATCCGGGCAACGGGCTTTTATTTTCCACACATATACACCGGGTGGTTGGGGGTTGCCGTTGTACTCGCCCGTCCAGCGGTTGTCGGGGTTGGTGCTGTAGAATACTTGCTGACCCCAACGGTTGAAAATGCGGAACTCCATATTGAGCAGGCCAATATTGTTTGGGCCGTAGGTGTGGTTTTTACGGTTTAGGTTTTCACTATCGGGGCTAAAAATGTTGGGCATATAAATGTCCGTGCATTTTACGGTGATGTTTACGGTGTCTCGGTCTTCGCAGCCGCCCGCGCCGCTGCGGAGGATTTGTACGTAACGAATGCTTTTGCGAGCGCGCACTAGGGCGCGACCGTTGTCATAATTGCCCGGGTCGATAATATAAATGCCGGGAATCCAAGTAAGCTCGCAGCCGTT